>NZ_JBSFWR010000135.1:0-19394 GCF_053594915.1 Kitasatospora sp. NPDC002543
ATGGTACTGCAGGGGGGACCCTGTGGGAGAGTAGGACGCCGCCGAACAATTCTTCTGAAGAACCCCCATCCGGGTCCCGGATGGGGGTTCTTCGCATTTCCGGGCCGGACCGGGCCGGCCGGTGTGGATGCGCCGGGTCGGGTGATTGAGTGCGATCTTCGAGGGCCGATAGCGTCAGGAGCCCTCGACCCGGCCCGCAAGGGAGCGCGCCATGGCGATCGTCCGCACCCGTGCACCGGCGCAGTGGACCCGGGTCCGGCTCCTGGAGCGCTGGGACGTCATGGGCCGAAGCGCGGCATCGGGGTTCCTCGGCGCGAGCTCGGGCCACCCGGGCTTCGGCACGACGGACAGTCCGGCCTGGTGTGGCCCGGACTCAGTGTCCGAGAGGCGGGTCGGCACGCGGCTCGTGCTCCAGCCAGGTCCCGTCGCGCATGACGACCCGTCCGGACAGTTCCCGCTCGCCCCGCCAGGCACGTACCGTCTTCGGCACCACGCGCACGTACAGGTACGGGCCCTCCTCCGTACGCGGGTCCCAGCCGAACTTGTCGGCGAACGCCTCGGCCGCCTCCGCGGGCACGTCCCGGGCCGGGAACCCCTCCGCCTCACCCTGGAGGAGCACCACGTCGAAGGTGTCCGGCAGGGCCAGTCGTACGCGTGGCTCCTCGCGAACGTTGCGCGCGGTCGCCGACGTGCCGCCGGTGCACATCCACACGGCCCGCCCGTCCCACAGGAACCACAGGGGTACCTGGTGCGGCCCGTGGTCGGGGTGGGAGGTCGACAGCCAGATGTCCCGCCCGGTGACGAGCCGGTCCAGGGTGTCGCGCACACGTTCCGCCGTCCGGCGCTGAATTCCTGCCGTGGTCATGAGCGGCGATCGTAGCCACCGGGCTCCGGGCGCGCATGGGGCCCGCGACCTACGTCCGGAGGCCGACGGGACCGGCTCCGGTTCTCCGGGGCCGCCCAGACGCTGGTGGTCACCGGCAGTCCCACGGCCTTCTGCCTGTCGGTCTCCCAGCTCCACGAGTTCACCCGCGAGGCGCCCGGGTGGCGCTTCGGGTGGCGGCCCGACGCGCACTACTGCGTCGAACTCGACCACGAGGACTGGGCCTCCGGGCAGCCGGATATTTCGTGGGGGAACAACCGGGCCGGCCGACGGCCTCCCGGCTCGGCGCCGGTCCCACGCCTCGCGCTCGGTGGATGACCGGAGCGGGCCGAGGACCTCGTCCGTCCGGTCGAGATCGTCAGGAGTCACCGGGCGGGCCATGCGGGAGGGCGGGCGTTCCGCTCGGTGATCATCGCCGGACGTCCGGGGCCAGGGCCTGTCTCGCAGATCTCTGCCCGCTGCTGTTCCCCGTCCCGGTCCATGCGGAGGACGGGGACGGCTGACGGGCGGTGGCCTCCGGGCCCGTCGGTGGTGCCGCCGTCGGGTCCCAGAGCCCGGCGGCCTCGCCGCGCGCCAGGTGGTCGGCGTAGACGGCGGTCTTCCAGGCGATCAGCGAGCGGCACTCCTCCAGCTCCCGGATCCGCTCGTCCACGCGCCGCTGGTGGGCGTCGAGCAGCCGTAGCCGCTCGGCCTCGTTGCCCGGGCCCTGCCGCACCAGTTCGGCGAAGCGGCGGAGGTCGGCGAGCGGCATCCCGGACTCGCGCAGCCGGACGCAGATCTCCAGCCACTGCACGTCGAGCGCGGCGTACCGTCGGCGCCCGCCCGCCGTGCGCCGTACCGGTCCGACCAGCAGCCCCTCCCGCTCGTAGAAGCGCAGGGCGTGCACGCTGAGCCCGGTGCGTTCGGCCACCTCGCCGATGCTGAGTTCCGTCATGGCGTCAGAGCATAGGAGCCGGCCGCGCGAGGCTTGATCTAGACCGCACTCCACTTCCTACCGTCGTCGCCATGACCTCCACCAGCAAGGCCACCGCCGACCGGGCCACCACCGACCGCCAGCAGCCCACCGGTTCGCCCTTCTCCGCCGCCAGTACCGCCGGGGACGTCCTGGCGGGCCTCTACCTCTCCGGCCGCACCGCCGTCGTGACCGGCGGCTACTCCGGACTCGGCCTGGAGACCACCCGGGCGCTGACCGCCGCCGGAGCCCGGGTGGTCGTGCCGGCCCGCCGCCCGGACGCCGCCCGCGCGGCGCTCGCGGGGACCGGGAGCCGGATCGTCCCGATGGACCTCGCCGATCCGGCGAGCGTCCGGGCCGCCGCCGGGCTGATCCGGGAGGCCGTCGACCGCCTCGACCTGCTGATGGCCGTCGCCGGCGTCATGGCCACCCCCGAGCGGCGCGTCGGGCCCGGCTGGGAGGGGCAGTTCGCCGCCAACCACCTCGGGCACTTCCTCCTGGCCTGCGAGCTGTACCCGTTGCTGGCCGCCGCCCCCGACGGCGCGCGCGTCGTCGTCAACAGCTCCGCCGGGCACGCCCTGACCGACATCCGCCGGCACGACCCGCACTTCCGCACCGGCTACGACAAGTGGCTGGCGTACGGCCAGTCGAAGACGGCCAACGCGCTGTTCGCCGTGCACCTGGACGTGCTCGGACGGGGAGACGGGGTCCGGGCGTTCGCACTCCACCCCGGCAGGATCATCACCGGGCTCCAACGGGAGATGACCCGGCAGGAGCAGATCGACCGGGGCTGGGTGGACGCCCGGGGCCGAGTGGTCGGCGAGGGCTTCAAGTCCCCCTCCCAGGGCGCCGCCACCGGTCTGTGGGCAGCCACCTCGGCGCTGCTCGACGGCCGCGGCGGGCTCTACCTGGAGGACTGCGAGGTGGCCCGGGTCTGCGGCCCGGACACCCCGATGGACGACGGCGGCGTCCGTCCGTACGCCGTCGACCCGGACGGGGCCGCCCGCCTCTGGGAGTTCTCGCTGGCCGCGACCGGCGCCACTCCGGTCGTCCGCTGAGCGGGGCCGCTACAGGCACGTCCAGCAGTACAGCCGCTCGTCGGCGGCCCGGGCACGCCGGGCGAGGGCGATCAGCTCCTCGGCCAGCGGCAGCAGGTCGGACGGATCGGCGCCGTCCCACTCCTCGGCCTCGGCCCACCGTGCGACGACCTCCGGGACTCGCTCGTCGGGCACCCCGGCGAGCGCGTCCCGGGTGGCGTCGCCCAGTTCGGTGACCTAGGGGCCGGTGGCCCACGGGTCGTCCTCGTCCTCGGGCCCGGACGGGCCGGGCTCCGGGGTGGTGGGCCAGACCGCCGTCTCCGCCACCAGGCCGACCCGCCACGGCTCGTCGAGGACGGCCGCCACCAGCTGGCCGAGCAGGACGGTGGGGTCGACGCCCTTGGACTCCACCCCGTCGAAGGGGCCCTCGCCGGAGCCTTCGACGGCGCCTTCGAGGGCCTCGCCGGTGGAGCCGTCCGTGCGGAGCGGCGGCAGTCCGCCGTTGCCGGGCTCCAGCGCCCGGACGACCGTCGCCGCGTCGGCCGCGCGGAAGTAGTCGGTCAGCACACCCATCGTGGTCTCCCCTTCGTTCTCCGGAGGCGCCAGTGAAGCAGGCGGTACCGACAGGAGCGGGAAGCCGGCCCGGCCGGCTTCCCGCTCCCCGCCGACGCGCCCCGGGGGCCGTCAGCAGGAGATGTTGCCGCCGCCCACGTCGGTGCCCAGGGTGCCGACGAACTGCTTGAAGAGGTTGATGCGGCTGTTGCGCTGGTCCGGGTTCTTGCCGTCGCACTCCAGCGCGCCGTTGATGCTGCGGATGGTCTCGCCGAAGCCCTTGTTGTTGACGATGGCGTCGTGCGGGGTCATCCGTCCGGCGCCGTTCTGGGTGTTCCAGAACCAGAGCGCGGTCTTCCAGGAGGTGGCCGGGTTCTTCTCGACCTGGTACGGGTCGTGCAGCAGGTCGATGTGCAGGGCGTCGCCGGCCGCCTTGTAGTTGAAGTTCCAGCTCAGCTGGAGCGGCCCGCGCCCGTAGTACGCGGCCTGCCCGGCCGGACAGCCGTAGGGCTGCGAAGTGTCGCAGTAGTGCGGGTAGTTGGCGGTGTTCTGCTCGACGACGTACTTCAGGCCGCCGGTCTCGTGGCTGACGTTGGCCAGGAAGGCCGCCGCCTCGCGCTTGCGGGTGGCGTCGTTGCCGCTGGTGGCGAACTTCGGGAAGGCGCCGAGGGCGTCGGTCAGGCCCTTGTAGCTGTAGAAGGAGTTCCGGCCCGGGAACATCTTGTTGAACTGGGCCTCGCTGACGACGAAGGAGCCGGCGGCGGAGGCCGGGGCGGTCTGACCGGCGACGGCGAGGGTGCTCAGGACGGCGGCGGAGGCCGCCAGGGACAGGGTGCGCGAGAGCTTCATCGATGTCCTCGATTCCGTTGGCGGGATTGGCACTTCGCTCGCGAAGGACCTCGGCCATCGTGGTGGCTGGACGGTGCGCGCTGAACCCCTGGAGGTCTAAACCACCCATATGGGTTGTATCCGATCCAAGAGCTGGACGGTCGCCGTCGGCGGGGTGATCATGGAGCTGTCGGTCCCACCGGATAGCCTCGTGCGGAGCGGGCACGGAGCGGGCAGGGCCACCGGGGGAGCAGGGGCGGATGAGCGGTCACACCGACGACGAGGGCGGCGAGCGCCTGGCGGCCGAGGGCGAGGTCGCCGTCGCCCGGCTGGCGATCGACTCCGGGGACTTGGCGCACGCCGCCGACCACCTCTGCGACGCGGTCCTCGCCGATCCGCAACTGCCCGAACTGTACGAGGCACTGGCCGAGTTGTGCGCGGCGGCGGGCGGCCCGGCGGCCGCCCGCGAGCTGTTCCCGCTGGACGGCCAGGTGTACCTCGGCACGGCGGTCTGCCGGGCCCACGTGGAAGCCGCCGCCGGGGACTGGGACGCCGCGGTGGCCCTGCTCGCCTCCGCCATCCAGTACGAGCCGGCCCGCCCCTGGGCGCACGCCGCCTGGCTCGCCCGCGAGGACCTGCCCGGCCTGGTCGACCCGGACGCCGTCGCCCAGGCGGTGGCCCGCGCGACCGGCGCGCTGCCCGACCCCCTCCCGGCCGAACCGGCGGACGCCGTACGGCCGTTCCACGACTTCGTGCAGTCCGTGGTGGCCCGCCACGGCGACCACGTGCTGCTGCTGGCGATGGCCTCCGGCCTGACCCGCCGGCTCGGCGACACCGACCTCGCCGTCGAACTCGCCGAACGGGCCCACCGGTTGGCCCCCGGCTACCTGCCCGCCGTGATGCTCGGCAACGCCCTGCGCTCGGCCGGCCGCCCCGAGCGGGCGCTCGCCGTCTGGGAGGCCGAGCTGGCACGGGTCGCGCCGGACCGCGACGACTCCAGCAGCTACCTCGCCGTCGACGTCGCCGAGCTCTACGGCACCCTCGGCCGCCCCGCCGAAGGCCTGCCCTGGCTGGACCGGGTGCTCGCCGCCGAGCCCGACCACCCCAAGGCCGGCCCGGCCCGGTACGGGCTGCGCCACGCCCTCGACGGCGATCCGGCCCACCTGCTCGGCCTGGCCGACCACCACCGCGCCAACCCCGAGCACGAGTACGCCCAGGAGCTGCTGGAGCGGCTGAGCCACCGGGAGCCCTGGCTCGGCCTGGTCTCCGGCGCCACCGAGGCCACCGTCAACGTGCTGCACCAGGTGCTCGCCACCCCCGACGCCGGCCGCGACACCGAGATCGAGTGCACGGCCTCCACCCTGGAGCCGCCCAGCTCGGTGCTGGCCGTCCGGCTCGCGCTGCCGCGCGCCACCGTCGACTACCAGGCCGTCGGCGAGCCCGACCCCCGGCTGCCGCTGACCGGGTCCACCACCCGGATCTGGACCTGGGACGGCACCGACGCGCGGCCCGCCGTCCCCCCGCCCGCACCGCAGAGCGCCGAACTCGTCCGGTCCACCGCCGAGATCTTCTGGCCGACCGTCCCCGCCGCCTACGACCACGCCGTCCGGCTGGCCGGACTGCCGCTGGACGACCTGCTCGGCGTCCTGGTCCACCCTCCGGTGCCGCGCGAGGACGAACTGGGCCGCGCCCTGCTCGCCCACCAGCCCGAACTGTGGGTGCGGGCCGTCCAGGTCTTCGCCTGCCTCGGCATCGCCCACCACCGCGCCGACCAGCCCTGGGAGGACTCCGAGCGCCGGCGCGTGCTGCGCGACCTGCTGCTCGGGCCGGAGGACTGGGTGGTCGAGGCGGCCGGCTTCGCGCTGGTCGCGATCGGCTGGACCCAGCCGCAGACCCGGGACGACGTCGCCGACCTGCTCCGGCAGCGGCTGCACCACGGCGCCCGGGCCCGCCGCACCCGGGTGGTGACGATCCTGCGCTCGCTCTCCGCGCTGGTGCTCGCCGCGCCCTGGACCTCCGGCGAGGACCGCGAGCTCGCCCGGCACCTGATGGCCCGGGAGGACGCCGCCGACGCGGGGGCGGAGAGCGAACCGGAGGCGGCGGAGCGGCCGGAGGGCACGCGGACCGCGGAGACCTCGGCGGCCTCGGAGCCGGAGCCGGCGCCCCGTCCCGGCCGGCTGCGCCGGTTCTTCGGCCGGGGCTGAGGGCGCCTCCCACCCCGGGCCGGGGCCGGGGCGGCGCGTCCGCGCCTGGCCTCACCCCACTCCGGGCAGCGGCTCCTGGTCGACGTCGAACCGCGCGACCCGCTCCGCCGGGTCCCGGCACTCCGGCCCCAGCCGCAGCATCCGCGACTCCGGATCGTGCAGCGGCCGGTGGCAGCGGCGGCACGTCACCCGCGTGCGGAGGGTCTGCGCGGTGTCCGTGCCCGGGAGCGGTTCGGGGCCGGCCGGGTGGGGCGAATCGATCGGGCTGGTCATGGTGAGACGGTAGCCGCCGGCTCCGTCGAGCCCCTCGCCGGTGCGTGAAACGATGGCCCCATGGCCAGCGACCGCAGCAGCGCAGGAGACCCGGCACGCACCCTCGCCCTGCTCTGGGGGCTCACCGCCGAGGAGAAGCCCGGTCGGCGGGGGCCCCGGCAGGCCCGTTCGACCGGCGAGATCGCCTCCACCGCGATCGCCCTCGCCGACGCCGAGGGCGTGGACGCCGTGACCATGCGTCGGGTCGCGCAGGAGCTGGGGCTCTCCCCGATGGCGCTCTACACCTACGTGCCGGGCAAGGCCGAGCTGCTCGACCTGATGCTGGACACCGTCTACGCCACGATGCCGCGCAGCGCCCCGGCCGGCGAGGGCTGGCGCGCCCGGGTCACCGCGGTCGCGGACGACAACCGGGCGCTGCACCGCGCCCACCCCTGGGTCGCCGCCGTCTCCACCAGCCGCCCCCCGCTCGGGCCCGGCCTGATGGCCAAGTACGAGTACGAGTTGCGCGCCTTCGAGGGCACCGGGCTGTCCGACGTCGACCTGGACGCCGCGCTGACCCACCTGCTCGGCTTCGTCCAGACCTGTGCCCGGATGGCGGCCGACGAGCGCGCCGCCCGGCAGGACAGCGCGATGACCGACGAGCAGTGGTGGGCCGCCAACGCGGGGCTGCTCGCCCGGGTCTTCGACTCCGAGCGCTACCCGGTCGCCGCCCGGGTCGGCGCGGCGGCCGGTGAGGCGCACGGCGGCGCGTACGGCCCGGACCACGCCTACGCCTTCGGCCTGGCCCGGGTCCTGGACGGGCTCGACGCCCTCGTCGCCGAGCGCTGACCGGGAGCCCGCACCGCGAAGCGGGCGCCCGGCACCGTTCGTCGCCGAGCGCTGACCGGGAGCCCGCACCGCGAAGCGGGCGCCCGGCACCGTTCGTCGCCGAGCGCTGACCGGACGCCCCCTCGCCGCCCGGTGGTGACCGGGAGCCCTCAGCGCGCGGCGGCCGCGGCCCGCCCGTCGTACTCCTCGCGCGCCGTCTCGACCTCCGGCACCCGGCGCTCCGACCAGTGGGCCAGCGCCGCGACCAGCTCCGCCGCCTCGCGCCCCAGCGGGGTGAGGCTGTAGTCGACCCGGGGCGGGATCACCGGGTGCGCCTCGCGCAGCACGAAGCCGTCCCGCTCCAGCGTCTGGAGGGTCTGGGCGAGCATCTTCTCGCTGACCCCGGAGACCTTGCGGCGCAGTTCGCTGAACCGGTAGCCGCGCTCGTTGAGCGCGCCCAGCACCAGGACGCCCCAGCGGCTGGTGACGTGCTCCAGCACACCCCGGGACGGACACATCCGGTCGAAGACGTCGGCGGGGGGCAGCCCGCCGGCCTTCAGCTCACCTACCTCGCTTACCTTCATGTCAGTACCCTACTTTGAAGTGCGTACTTTCGAAAGGTTAGTGCAGTCCTTAGGGTGAGTTTCGAGGTCGGAAACCCCGAAGCGATCCCTGAGGAGCACACCATGTACGTCGTCACCGGTGCCACCGGCCAGCTCGGCCGTCTCGTCGTCGAGAGCCTGCTGGCCAAGGTCCCCGCGAGCGAGGTGGCCGTCGCCGTCCGCTCCGCCGAGAAGGCCGCCGATCTGGCCGCGCGCGGCGTGGCCGTCCGGGTGGTCGACTACGACGAGCCGCAGACCCTGGCCGCCGCCTTCGCCGAGGGCGACCGGGTGCTGCTGATCTCGGGCAGCGAGGTCGGCCGCCGGATCCCGCAGCACCGGGCCGTGGTGGAGGCCGCCAAGGCCGCCGGGGTCGCGCTGCTCGCCTACACCAGCGCGCCCGGCGCGGCCACCTTCCGGCTGGCCGACGAGCACAAGGCGACCGAGGAGCTGATCCTGGCCTCCGGGCTGCCCCACGTGTTCCTGCGCAACGGCTGGTACACCGAGAACTACCTGGGCGACGCGGCCGGCACGGTGGCGCGCGGTGTGGTGCTCGGCAGCGCGGGGGAGGGCCGGATCGCCACCGCCCCGCGCCGGGACTACGCGGACGCGGCCGTCGCCGTCCTGGTCGGCGAGGGCCACCGGGGCGAGGTGTACGAGCTGAGCGGGGACACCGCCTGGAGCCTGCCGGAGCTGGCCGCCGAGCTGGCGAAGGCCTCCGGGAAGCCGGTCGAGCACCGCGACGTCACCCCGGCCGAGCACCTGGACGCGCTGGTCGGCGCGGGCCTGCCGCAGGGCTTCGCCGAGGTGCTGGTGGACGTGGACGCGGGCATCGCGCGCGGCGAGCTGGCCGGCACCCCGGGCGACCTGGCCCGGCTGATCGGCCGCCCGACCGTCCCGCTGGCCGAGTCCGTCCGCGCGGCCCTGGGCGCCTGAGACGCCGAGGCGGCGAGGCGGCGAGGCCCCGGGAGCCGCGGCTCCCGGGGCCCGGAGCCCGGGGGCCGTCCGGCACCAGGCAATGTCATGACCAAAATTGGAAAACGGATATGACAGTCGCCCCTTCCGCCCGCTACCGTCGCCTCGACACAGGCGCGCGGAAGGACGGTCGGCCATGGCCGGAACAGAGCAGCAGGACAACGGCCGGGGCCTCTGGTACGGCGTCGCCGCCTACGGCATCTGGGGCCTCTTCCCCCTGTTCTGGCCGCTGCTGGAACCGGGTGCCGCCGACGACATCCTGGCCAACCGGATGGTCTGGTCCCTGCTCGCGGTCGTCCTGCTGCTGATAGCCCAGCGGCACTGGGGCTGGATACGCCCGCTGCTGCGCCAGCCCCGCCGGCTCGCCATGCTGGCCGGCGCGGCCACCGTGGTCTCGGTCAACTGGGGCGTCTACATCTGGGCCGTCAACGCCGGGCACGTCGTCGAGAGCAGCCTCGGCTACTTCATCAACCCCCTGGTCACCATCGCCTTCGGCGTCCTGGTGCTCAAGGAGCGGCTGCGCAGGGCGCAGTGGACGGCGGTGGGCATCGGCGCCGCCGCCGTCGTGGTGCTGACCGCCGCGTACGGGCGGCTGCCCTGGATCGCGCTGATCCTGGCGTTCTCCTTCGCCACCTACGGCCTGCTGAAGAAGCAGGTCGGGCTGAGCGGGCTGGAGAGCCTGGCGGCCGAGAGCGCCTTCATGTTCCCGTTCGCCCTCGGCTACATGGTCTACCTGGAGGTCAGCGGTCGCGGCACCTTCGGGCACACGGTGGCCGGCTCGTACGGCTGGGGGCACTCCGGGCTGCTGATGCTCAGCGGGGTGATCACCGCGGTGCCGCTGCTGTTCTTCGGCGCGGCCGCCGTCCGGGTGCCGCTGACGGTGCTCGGACTGCTGCAGTACCTGGCGCCGGTGTTCCAGTTCCTGATCGGCGTCGCGGTCTTCCACGAGGCCATGCCGACCGCCCGCTGGGCCGGCTTCGGCCTGGTCTGGGCCGCGCTCGCGCTGCTCACCTGGGACGCGCTGCGCCAGGTGCGGGCCGACCGCGCGGTGCGGGCCGCGGCGGTGGCGCCGAAGCCCGTACCGGCGGCGGCCGCCCCGGCGTCCGTCACGCGCTGATGTCCCGGCTGGTGAAGCGCGACCACGCCGCCGAGCCGAACACGGCGACGTAGGCGGCCTGGAGGCCGAGGTCCTTCAGCACGCCGTCCCAGTACATCGGCGCCCGCAGCAGGTCCGCGAAGCTCAGCCAGTAGTGGGAGAACAGGAACGGGCTGACGGCGTGCAGCTGCGGGAAGGCGTCCAGGATCTGGACGGTGATCACCAGCCCGACGGTGGCGGCCATCGCCGCGATGCCGCTGCCGGTGAGGGTGGAGACGAACAGCCCGATCGCCACCAGCCCGGCCAGCGAGGCCGCGACCACCAGGGCCACCAGCAGGGCGCGCAGCAGCGCGTCGCCGAGGCCGATGGTGTCCCCGGAGAGCAGCGTGACCGGGCCCAGCGGGAAGAGCACGGCGCCCGCCGCCAGGGCCGTCACCGCGACCGCCGCCGTGGCGGCCGCGCAGAACACCAGCCCGGCGGTGAACTTGGCGGCCAGCAGCCTGGTCCGCCCCGCCGGGGCGACCAGCAGGTAGCGCAGCGTCCCGGCGGCGGACTCGCCCGCCACCGCGTCCCCGGCGACCACGCCCACCGTCATCGGCAGGAAGACCGGCAGGGCGACCGCGAGGGCGGTGAAGACCAGGAACAGCCCGTTCTGCGTGGTCTGGGCGATGAAGCCCGGACCGCCGCCGCCCTCGTGCGGGCTGTCCGTGTTGAGCTTGACCACCACCCCGATCAGGACCGGCAGCACCGCCAGGATGCCCAGCAGCACCTTGGTGCGCATCCGGCGGAAGGTCAGGCGCAGCTCGCTGCGGAACAGGGCCAGGAACCCGGCCGCCGTCCGCGGCCGCCGGCCCGTCACCGGCGCGAGCGCCTCAGCCTGCGACATCGAAGCCCTCCCCGGTCAGCGCCACGAAGGCGTCCTCCAACGTGCCGCGCTCCAGTCCGAAGCCCCGCACCCGCACCCCGGCCCCGACCAGCGCCGCGCACAGCCTGGGCAGCGCCTCGTCGTCCAGGACGCCCGGCTCGCCGTCCACCCGGTCCTCGCCGGGCACCAGGGCCGTGACCCCGTGGGCCGCCAGCACCTCCGCGGCCAGGGCCACGTCCGGGGTGCGGACCACCAGCCGGCCCTGCGCCCGGGCGGCCAGCTCGGCGACGGTGCCCTGCACCACCAGCCGGCCCCGGGACATCACCGCGGCATGGGTGCAGACCTGCTCGATCTCGTCCAGCAGGTGCGAGGAGAGGAACACCGTGGTGCCCTCCGCCGCGACCTCCCGCACCAGCGTGCGGATCTCCCGCATGCCCTGCGGGTCCAGCCCGTTGGTCGGTTCGTCCAGCACCAGCAGCTCGCGCGGCTGGAGCAGCGCGGAGGCCAGGCCGAGACGCTGCTTCATGCCCAGCGAGTACGCGCGGGCCTTCTTGCCCGCGGCCGCGCTCAGGCCGACCCGCTCCAGCGCCGTCTCCACCCGCTCCCGGCGGGTGCGCGGGTCGGCGGTCGGGTCGGCGGCGTCGAAGCGCGCCAGGTTGTCGCGCCCGGAGAGGAAGCCGTACAGGGCCGGGCCCTCGATCAGCGCGCCCACCCGGGGCAGCACGGTGGCGACGGAGCGCGGCATCGGCTCGCCGAGGACGGCGGCCGCGCCCGAGGTGGGGGCGATCAGGCCCATCAGCATCCGGATGGTGGTGGTCTTGCCGGAGCCGTTGGGGCCCAGGAAGCCGAAGACGGAGCCGCGCGGCACGGCCAGGTCCAGGCCGTCCACGGCGAGTTGGCCGCCGCGGAAGCGCTTGGTCAGGCCGCGGGTCCGGATCACGTCGTCGGTGCCGGGGCCGGACGGGCCGGCGGCCGTCCGTGAACCCGCGGAGGAGTCCAGGGAGGAACCGGGAGAGGAGACGGGAGCGGCGGATGGGACGGGCACGGGGGCCGGGCGCGACGCGGCGCCCGGACCCCCGGCCGACTCCGTAACGTCCCCCGTTACGGGAGCCTCGGGCATCCGTCAGTTCACCCCGGCGGCGTGCTGCAGGACCGGCAGGGTCACCGCGCCGGCCAGGACCCGGCCGTCGTCGGTGAGCAGGACGTTGAGCACCTTGGTGCTCACCAGGGTGCCGCCGGCGACCGGCTTGCCGAGCGACTTCACCATCGACTGCGGGTTCAGCGACTGCGCCGGCCCGCGGCCGCCGTGCTTGCCGCCCTTGGCGTCGTCCTTCGGCGCCCCGTCCACGGTGCCGGGGAGCTTGGTGGAGACGACCGTCGTCCAGCCCTCGCCGATCACGTCGAGGCCCTCGGCCGCCCCGGCGCCCAGGTGCTCCCGGGCGGCGTCCGGGGCGCCCTTCGCGGCGTCCTGCGCCTTCTGCTCCGTCACCTTGGCGCCCTTGGGGACGGTGAAGTCGAAGGTCTTGTCGGCGGGCCTGGCGAAGGACACCTGGGTGAAGCGGACGTTCAGCACGGTGCTGCCGTCGACGGACTTCACCGCCACGGCCAGCGGCACTCCGTTGTCGGCGTCCACCGCGATCCGGACCTCGGCGAGGGTCGAACCGGACTGGGTGGGCTTCACGCTCAGCTCGTAGGCGTTCTGCCCGGCCACCTTGGCCGTCCCGGCGACGGTCACCGAGGTGGTGCCGGCGCTCTCGGACAGGAACTGCCTGGCGGCCTCCTGCGGGGTGGTCGGCAGCTCGGCCAGCGGCGTCTCGGCGTGCTTCTCGCCGGTGGCCCGCCCGGTCATGTGCACCGCGGAGTTGGACGAGCTGTCCCAGGCCCAGGCCTGGTCGCCGTTGCGGACCAGCGAGTAGCCGGCCATCTTCTCCTGCACGTCCACCCGCTGGCGGTCCGGGCCGTCCACCGCGATCCGCAGCGTCCGGTCCCCGCCGAGCAGGCCGAGCAGCTTGGACTGCGGGTCCGCGGAGGAGCCCCCGCCGTGCCCGCCGGCCGCCCCGGCGAGGCCGCCGGCCGCGCCGAGCAGCTGGCCGGGCACACCGAGGTCGGTGGAGATCGTGACCGTCCCGGACAGTGCCTGGGTCTCGGAGCCGAGCACCTTGGCGACCAGCTGTTCCGCGGTCAGCGCGGGCAGGTCGGGCGCGCTGTCGGCGGCCAGCGCCGGGACCAGTCCCACCCCCGCGGCGATCACCGCGGCCACGGCCGCCGGCACCGCGGCGCGCATCAGGACGCGCCGTCGGGAGCGGTACGGCGCACCGCCGTCCAGATCGTCCCCCGCCGCCTTCTCGTTCGTCATGGCGTCCTCAACTCCTCCGCGAACACGTGTGATTGGCCTTGCCCCTCCATTAGATGACGCCGCGCCGGCGGCGTCATCGCCCTGTGGGGCCAGACCGGACTGGCCTTCTTGGGTACGCCGACCCTGAGACGGCCTCAGGGTTGGATCCACCCGCGGTACCACCGCTGGCGTAGGGTCGCGCCATGGACGGAACCGCGACGGACGCCAGCACCCCGCCGACCGCGAACGCGATGCGCCGAGCCCTGCGCCGCGCCCGCGACGGCGTCGCCCTCGACACGACCGAGGCCGAAGTGCTGCTCCAGGCCAGGGGCGAGGACCTGCTGGACCTCTGTGCGAGCGCCGCCCGGGTCCGGGACGCGGGCCTCGAGGCGGCCGGACGCCCCGGCGTCATCACCTACTCCAAAAGCGTCTTCATCCCGCTCACCCGGCTCTGCCGCGACAAGTGCCACTACTGCACCTTCGCCACCGTCCCCGGCAGGCTGCGCCGGGAGGGCCAGGGGATGTTCATGTCCCCGGACGAGGTGCTGGAGGTGGCCCGCCGCGGCGCCGAACTCGGCTGCAAGGAAGCCCTGATCACGCTCGGCGACAAGCCCGAGGACCGCTGGCCCGAGGCCCGCGAGTGGCTGGACGCGCACGGCTACGACGACACCGTCGCCTACGTGCGCGCCATGTCGATCCGCATCCTGGAGGAGACCGGGCTGCTGCCGCACCTCAACCCCGGGGTGCTGAGCTGGACGGACTTCCAGCGGCTCAAGCCGGTCTCCGCCTCGATGGGCATGATGCTGGAGACCACCGCCACCCGGCTGTGGAGCGAGCCCGGCGGCCCGCACTTCGGCTCCCCGGACAAGGAGCCGGCCGTCCGGCTGCGGGTGCTGGAGGACGCCGGGCGCAGCTCCGTCCCGTTCACCAGCGGCCTGCTGATCGGCATCGGCGAGACGTACCGGGAGCGCGCCGAGTCGCTGTTCGCGCTGCGCAAGGTCTCCCGCGCCTACCACGGGGTCCAGGAGCTGATCCTGCAGAACTTCCGGGCCAAGCCGGACACCGCGATGCGCGGCATGCCGGACGCCGAACTGGACGAGCTGGTGGCCACGGTGGCCGTCGCCCGGCACCTGATGGGCCCCACCGCCTGCCTCCAGGCCCCGCCGAACCTGGTGGACGGCGAGTACGAGCGGCTGATCGCGGCCGGCATCGACGACTGGGGCGGGGTCTCCCCGCTCACCCCGGACCACGTCAACCCCGAGCGCCCCTGGCCCCAGATCGAGCGACTGGCCGAACGCTCCGCGGCGGCCGGCTTCGAGCTGCGCGAGCGCCTCGCCGTCTACCCCGAGTACGTGCGCCGCGGCGAGCCCTGGCTGGACCCGCGGGTGCTGCCGCACGTGCGCGCCCTGGCCGACCCGGCCACCGGCCTGGCGAACCCGGACGCGGAGGTCCGCGGCCTGCCCTGGCAGGAACCCGAGGACCTGCCGGAGTCGTACGGGCGCACCGACCTGCACGCCACCATCGACACCGAGGGCCGCACCGGGGACCGCCGGGCCGACTTCGAGGACGTGTACGGGGACTGGGAGGTGCTGCGCGAGCAGGTGCTCGCGAAGGGCGCGCCCGAGCGCCTCGCCGGGGACCTGCGGGAGGCCCTGGCGGTGGCCGCGGACGACCCGACGCGGCTGACCGACGACCAGGCGCTGGCCCTGTTCCACGCGGACAGCCCGGCCCTGGACGCGCTCTGCCGGATCGCCGACGGGGTGCGCCGGGACGCGGTCGGGGAGGACGTCACCTACTGCGTCACCCGGAACATCAACTTCACCAACGTCTGCTACACCGGCTGCCGCTTCTGCGCCTTCGCCCAGCGCCGCACCGACGCGGACGCCTACACCCTCTCCCTGGAGCAGGTCGCCGACCGGGCCGCGCAGGCCTGGGAGGTGGGCGCCACCGAGGTCTGCATGCAGGGCGGCATCCACCCGGACCTGCCCGGCACCGCCTACTTCGACATCGCCCGCGCGGTGAAGGAGCGGGTGGCCGGCATCCACGTGCACGCCTTCTCGCCGATGGAGGTGGTCAACGGCGCGACCCGCACCGGGCTGTCGATCCGGGACTGGCTGCAGCGGGCCAAGGAGTCGGGCCTGGACAGCATCCCGGGCACCGCCGCCGAGATCCTGGACGACGAGGTCCGCTGGGTGCTCACCAAGGGCAAGCTGCCGGCCGCCACCTGGGTCGAGGTGGTCACCACCGCGCACGAGCTGGGCCTGCGCTCCTCGTCCACGATGATGTACGGGCACGTGGACACCCCGGCGCACTGGCTCGGCCACCTGCGGCTGCTCGCGGAGATCCAGCAACGCACCGGCGGCTTCACCGAGTTCGTGACCCTGCCGTTCATCCACACCAACGCCCCGGTCTACCTGGCCGGCATCGCCAGGCCCGGCCCGACCGCCCGGGACAACCGCGCGGTGATCGCGATGGCCCGGCTGCTGCTGCACCCGCACATCCCCAACATCCAGACCAGCTGGGTCAAGCTGGGCGCCGAGGGCGCCGCCGAGATGCTCCGCTCCGGCGCCAACGACCTCGGCGGCACGCTGATGGAGGAGACCATCTCGCGGATGGCCGGCTCGGCGTACGGGAGCTACAAGTCGGTGCGCGACCTCCAGGCGATCGCCGAGGCCGCGGGCCGCCCGCACCGCCAGCGCACCACCACCTACGGGGAGGTGCCGGCCGAACGGCGGGCCGTGGCGCTGGCCTCGGACGGGCACCTGCCGGAGCTGCTGCCGGTGCTGGACTGACACCCGCGCCGTCCCGGCCGCCCCGCACGGGGCCGCCGGGACGGGGGCACCGAACCCCGGGGGAGGGGCCGGTTCGATCGGCTCTTCGAATACAGTGCCAGGGCGCGTGCCCGGCCGAGCGTCGCGCGGACCCCGCACCCGAGGAAAGGCGCCCCGTCGTGATGCCACTGTGGTCACGGGCCCAGCAGCAGGAGTACCGCAGCCGGGTGCGGGGCTGTCTGCTCGGCGGTGCCATCGGCGACGCGCTCGGTGCCGGCGTCGAGTTCGAGTCGCTGGAGAAGATCCGGGCCCAGCACGGCCCGCAGGGCGTCACCGGCTACCTCCCCGCGTACGGGCGCACCGGAGCCGTCACCGACGACACCCAGCTCAGCCTCTGGACGGTGGACGGTCTGATCCGCGCCCACATCCGGCGCGACACCGGCAGCTGGCACCCGCCCACCGACCTGCACCTGGCCTATCTGCGCTGGGCCGCCACCCAGCGCGACTGGGGCCCGGACGAGCGCCGGCCCGACCTCGGCTGGCTCGGCCGCGAGGAGTGGCTGTACGCCCAGCGCGCCCCCGGCCAGGGCTGCCTGTCCGGCCTCAGCGGCGCCGACGCCGAGCGGCTCGGCACCCTGGAGCACCCCAAGAACCCGCACTCCAAGGCCTGCGGCACGGTGGTGCGGGCGGCGCCCTTCGGGCTGCTCACCACCTGGGAGCCGGGCCTGGTGTTCCAGCTCGCGGTGGAGTGCTCGGTGCTCACCCACGGCCACCCCACCGGCTACCTCGCGGCGGGCGCGCTCGCGGTGATCGTCCAGGCCGTCGCCCGCGGCGGCACCCTGGAGGAGGGCGTCCACCTCGCGCTCGCCCTGCTCTCCGAGCGGCCGGCGCACGAGGAGACCACCGCCGCGCTGCGGGCCGCCCTGGACGCGGTGCGGGCCGGCGAGCCGTCCGCGGACCGGGTCGAGGCGCTGGGGGAGGGCTGGGTGGCCGAGGAGGCGCTGGCGATCGGGGTCTACTGCGCGCTGGTCGCGCACGACGTGCGGTCGGGCCTGCTGCTCGCCGTCAACCACTCCGGGGACAGCGACTCCACCGGTGCGATATGCGGGAACCTGCTCGGGGCGCTGCACGGGGACACCGCGCTGCCGCCGGGCCTGCTGGCCGGGCTGGAGGGGCGCGGGGCGATCCTGGAACTGGCCGACGACTTCGTGCTGGAGTTGGTGCACGGCCCCGAACTGCACGACCGGCGGACCCCGGAGGGCGCCAACTGGACCGCCCGCTACCCGGTGGCGGGCTGAACCGGGGCCCCTGGAGACCGGCCCCCGAAAGGGAGTTGCCCGTAGCGCCGGCCGCCGACGGGCGACGGGCAGCGCTACGGGCAACTGGTCCGAGTGCGGAGCCGGGTGGGCGGGTCAGCCCGGGAGCTCACCGAAGGTGCCGCCGGCCGCCGCCGAGGCGAAGGCGTTCCAGGCCGCGGCCGAGAAGCGCAGTTGGGGCCCCCGTGGGTCCTTGGAGTCCCGGACGGCCACCTCCCCCGCGCCTGGGACGGCGATCTCCACGCAGGCGCCCTGGCCCCCGCTGTGACTGCTCTTGCGCCAACCGGCTCCGTACTCGGACGGGGTGATCATTCGTGGAATTCCTTCTCGATGTCGGCTATCAGCGACCGGCTCTCCGCGACACCGAGCGCGGCCGCTCTCAGGTAGTCGTACAGACCGGTATAGCGGCGCACATCGGCCTCCTTCTCCAGGTAGAGATCGCTCGTCACACCTTCGAAGTAGACAACCGTGGAATCGGCTGACTCGGGGAACTCCAGCAGAGAGAATGTCCCGGTCATGCCGGGATGGGCGCCGTGCGAGAACGGGATCACCTGGATGGTGATGTTCGGGCGCTGGCTGAGTTCCAGCATCTGCCGCAGCTGCCGGGCCATCACCGCCTTGCTGCCGACCTCGCGGCGCAGCACCGCCTCGTCTATGACGGTCCACAGGCTGCCCAGCTGGTTCTCGCCGTGGATGCGCTCCTGGCGCTTCATCCGGACCTGCACCCTGCGCTGCACGGCGACCGCGTCGGTGTCCGGCTGGGTGCCCTCGACGACGGCCTGGGCGTAGTGCTCGGTCTGCAGCAGGCCGGGGACGAAGGAGGACTCGTACGCGCGGATCGAGGAGGCCTCGGCCTCCAACCCGATGTAGACGCTGTACGGGGTCGGCATGTCGTTGAAGTCGTGCCACCAGCCGCGCTGGCGCGACTCCTTGGCCATCTCCATCAGGCTGGCGCGCAACTGGTCGTCGGGCACCTTGTAGACGTCGCAGAGGTCGCGCACGTCGCGCTGGCTGATGCTGCGGCGGCCGTTCTCCAAGCGGCTGATCTTCGACTGGGAGACCATCAGCCGGCCGGCGACCTCCTCGGCCGTCATGCCCAGGCCCTCGCGGAGCTTGCGCAGCTCCGAACCGAGGCGCCGGCGACGCACGGTGGGATTGACGTTGGCGGACACTTCGACCTCCGGCCGGACCTCTGGTGCTCGTTGGAGCGGCAGTCCTCGGAACACTTCGGACATTGGGACCAACCCCCCTGACTTGGAGCAGCATGTCACCTTGGGCCAGGTCGGCGCCGGGGATTCACCGCAGCGCGGTAGAACAGATCATCGGAAATGCACTTCCGCGAGACGGCGAAAGCCCCCAGGTGGTAATGCGGCTCGGACGACTCGGACAGGTGCTGCGGAGGCCGCCCCCGGACCGGCCCGCACCTGCCCCCGGCACGTGCCGGGGGCGGGCGGTTGCCGGGCGTCCGGGGACGGCGAAGGGGCGGTCGCCGGGCGACTCGCGTCGCGGGGCGACCGCCCCTCGGTGCTGCGGGTGGTGCCGGTGGTGCGTCCGGTGCGCCCGGCGCCCGTCGTGCTCCTGGCGCCGGTGGCAGCGGTCGTGCGGCGGGCGCTCGGCGCCCTCCGGTGGTGCGGGCGGAACGCTGCGCGCCGCCCGGTGCGCGGCCGGTGCTGTCGGGCGCCGTGAGGCTGCCCGCCGGGCCGCGCGGACGGTCGTGCCACGGCGGGCGGCCGTGCTCGGTGGACCGCCGCGTTCAGGGGACGGCCGTGTTCAGCGGACCCCGACCCGGGAGGCGGGAACCCGCCCACCCGAACCCCGGCCGGCCGTACGGGCGCCCGGCCGCCCGGGGGGGGCCCCCGAACCCCGGGGCGAACCGGTAGGGGGGGCCCGCCCGCCGGGCA
>NZ_JBSFWR010000136.1:0-19297 GCF_053594915.1 Kitasatospora sp. NPDC002543
GCCCCGCGCGTCGCGCGGGGCCGCCCGGTCTGTCTGGCGCATTCCTCTTGGCACCGCGACGATGGACCCTGCTCTACGGAGAGGGCGTTCACCGGGAAGTGAGACGCCTGACGCGGCTCGTGCTGAGCGACCCCCGGCACTTCTTCCGGTCCTACACCACAACCGCATGGGAAACCCTGATGAGCACCCGCCGGCCCGACACGCACGACTCCCGGGCGAAGCGCCCCCGCAACATACCGATCTACCGGCAGTACTTCGACCTGATCGCCACGGGCGAGAAGACGGTCGAGGTCCGCGTCGCCTACGAGTCGATGAAACGGATCAGGGTCGGAGACCTGATCAACTTCACCTGCCGCGAGTCGAGTTGCCTGACCGAGGTCACGCGGATCGGCACGTACCGAACCTTCGAGGAGATGTTCGGCACCGAGCGCGTGGAGGCCGTCAACCCCCGTGCCACCGAGGCGGAACAGCTCGAGGCGATCCACGCCATCTTCCCGCCCCACAAGGAGGCGCTGGGAGTGCTCACCTTCGAGATCGAACGGGTCGATCCCCGGTGACCTCCCCGCGCCGCCGCACCGTCCTGGTGATCTGCAAGGGCAACCACTGCCGTTCCCCGATCGCCGCGCTGGTCATCGCCGAGCGCGCGGGCGGTACGCTCCTCGTCCGCTCGGCGGGCACCAGGGACTGGCACGTCGGCAAACCCGCCCACCCGCTCATGATCCAGGCCGCCGCCGGCTTCGGCTACGACCTGACCGCGCACCGCGGCGTCCTCCTCGACCGGGAACAGATCGACTGGGCGGACGACCTGCTCGCCGTGGACGAGGAGACCGCCGACACCGTCCGGGCCCTCGTCGGCCCCGACCGCGCGGTGCGAGTCCTCGGCCCGGGCATCACGGACCCGTGGGGCGGCGGCCCGGAGGACTTCGCCAGGGCGGTCGCCGAGATCCAGAACGCGACCCGCCTCTTCCACGCTGGCTGACCGGCACAGTGGGCGCCTCCTCCCGGGCGGGCCCGCGAAGCGGCGCGGGGCCGCCCGGGAGGGCAACTCTGCTGAACTGATGCCGACTTGACCTCGCCGCGCCTACCATCGAGCCGTGCTGACGCGTTGGGGGAGCCGGGTGCGCGGGCATCCGGTGGTGGGGGCGGTCGGGGCCGCGGTGCTGTGGCAGGCGGCGATCGTGGGGGTGGCGAAGGCGCTGCCGCCGTTGGAGCCCGCGTGGTTCCCGCAGTTGGGGCCGACCGTGGTCAATCTGGTGGCCGCGGTGGCCGTCTGGGTGCCGCTGCGGGCCTGGGGGCTGTCGGCGTCCGGCGGGGTGACGGGCCTCGGCGCCGTGGCGCGCTGGCCGGCCCTGCTGCCGGTGGCGGTGCTGGCCGGGCTGGCGGCGCTGCCCGGGATCGAGGGCGGTACGGCGGCCCTGGCGGGCGGCGTGGTGCTGATGCTGAGCATCGGGCTCAACGAGGAACTGGCCAGCCGGGCCCTGGTGCTGGAGCTCGCGCGGCCGCTCGGCGCGGTGCGCGCGTCGGTGCTGGCGGCGGTGCTCTTCGGGCTCGGGCACCTCGACAACTGGCTGTTCTTCGGCGCGCCCCTGGGCAACACGCTGTGGCAGGTGCTGGAGGCCGGCGCGTTCGGCTTCTTCCTGTGCGGCGCGCGCCTGTACATCGGGAGCATCTGGCCGCTGGTCCTGCTGCACGCGCTGTCCGACTACCTGGAGATCTACTCGCCGGGGAGGACGGCCGACTGGCTGCAGGCCTCGGACGTGGTCGTCGACCTGGCGCTGGGGCTGGTGCTGCTGCTCCGGGCCCCGGCCGCTCCGCCCCCGGCGCTCGGACCACCCCCGCCGGCGTGAGGGTTCGACTCCCGCGGCGTGGCGGTCCTGCGGCTCGGGCGTTCGGGCGGGCGAATTCCCGCCCGGAAAGGTTGCGCTCAGCTCATTTCGGTGCCGTTGATGTAGTACACCTCCATGATGGCCGCCCCGTGCTTGTACTGCTCGATCACCGCTCTGGTCCGGTCCTTGTTCGTCCACGTTGTCTGAGTGCTGGCGCACAGGGCGCTCAGTCCGAGGTTGGCCCCCGTGGGGCGGAGGAGCCGGCTGATCCAGGACGCGCCCTGGAAGTACTTCTCCAGCCCGGTCGTGGACGCGCGGGCCGTGAGGTAGCGGTGCGGGGGAAGTTCGAGGCGGCGCTTGACGGCTTTGCTGTCCAGGGCGTCCGACAGGGCTTTCCGTGACGCCGCCGTCCACCTGACGGCATGGCTCTTGCAGCCGTCGCAATTCGGGTCGCGCCCGCCCTGCTCCCGCCTCCGTCCCCCGTCGGTGCCGCCCCCGGACCCGCCCCGGGCGAGCGAATCGTTCAAGACGGCGCCCCAACCACCCGGCCACACTGGCCCGATGACCCCGACCGACACCTTCACCCCCGCCGCCGGCCGCCTCGCCCTCGGGCTCTACGACCCGATCGTCTCCCTCACCCGCGAACGCCTCTGGCGCAGCCTGGCGGCCATGCACACGGCCCCCCGCCCGGGTGACGTCATCGTCGACGTCGGCTGCGGCACCGGCTCCCTGGCCGTCCTGCTCGGCCGCGCCGAGCCCCAGGCCACCGTCATCGGCGTCGACCCCGACCCCGCCGTCCTGCGCCTGGCCCGCCGCAAGGCCACCGCGGCCGGCGCCACCACCGACTTCCGCACCGGCATGGGCGACGCCGTGGACGAACTCGTCGGCTCCGAGGCGGCCGACACCGTCGTCTCCAGCCTCGTCCTGCACCAGTGCCCCGTCCCGATGAAACAGGCCGTCCTCGCCGCCATGCACCGCACGCTGCGCCCCGGCGGCAAGCTGGTGATCGCCGACTTCGGGCGCCAGCGAACGCCCGCGATGCGCCTGGCCTTCCGGATCGTCCAGTTCGTCGACGGCAAGCAGGACACCCAGCCCAACGCCGACGGCATCCTGCCCCGGCTGATCACCGAGGCGGGTTTCGAGAACGTGCGCGAGGTGGAGACCGTCGCGACGGTGACCGGCTCGCTGTCCTTCTACACCGCGCGCCGCCCCGCCTGAACTTCCGCTCCCCGCAGGGCGGGCAGCACCTGCGAAGGCGTCAGGCCCGTCAACTCCCGCATCCAGCGCGAGAAGTGGGCCTGGTCGGCGAAGCCGCCCGCGAGCGCTGCCTGGGCCGGCGAACACCCCTCGCCGAGCGCCAGCGCCGCCCGGGACAGCCGCTGCCAGCTGCGCCAGCGCGCCAGCGGAACCCCCAACTGCCGCTGCGCCAGGGCCCGCAGGCGCTGCGGCGACAGTCCGACCCGGGCGGCGAGGAGTTCCAGCGGCACCTGGTCGTCGGCCAGTGCCGCCATCGCCGCCCGCAGCCGAGGGTCCAGCCCCCCGGCGGGCCGCGCACCGTGCGGCCGTACGTCCCGTTCGGTCAGGCCCTGCCACTGCGGGGCGACGGTGACGCCCTCGCCGCACTGGCGCCGCAGCCGGTCGGCGAGGGCGCAGTGCGGGTCCACGTAGAAGACCAGCACCTCGCGGGTCGGGGCCATCCGGTGACGCACCATCGGCGCCACCACGATCGCGGGCCCGCGGTGGCGCCGCCCGGCCGCGTCGTCGACCGTCAGCCGCCGCGAGGGCCCGCTCGCGACGGCGACCTGGAAGGCGGCGTGCCGGTGGAAGGCGCTGTCCGCCAGCGGCCCCCGGTACAGCGCGTACCCGGGGCCGACGGCGAACCGCGGGGCCGGGGCGGCCTTGGCGGCCTTGGCCTCCTTGGCGGTCACCGCCACGGGCCCGCCTCCCGGCCCGGCCGGCGGGCGGCCGACCGAACGCCGGAGGTCCGGTTCCGTACCCGGGCCCCGCGGCCGCCCGGGTACGGGTCGTCGAGCGGGCTTTCCTCGCTGAACTCCTGTCCGTCCACGCTCCAACGGTAGGCGCAGCCGGACGACTTCGGGCCCGGACCGCCGTCCCCGCCGCCCCCGACCGGGCGGGCCCGGCGCGGGGCGCGTCACCCGGCGAGGTGCTCCAGGGTGAAGACGGCCGCCCGGTCGGAGAACTGGGCCAGGGCCGAGCCGGTACCGCCGTTCGCGGGCATCCAGGGCTTCGTGCCCAAGACCACCTCCGCCGCACGGCTGGCCGCCATCCTGCGCGACGTCCACGGCGGCGGCCGCTACATCGACCACGGGCTCGCCACCCACGCCCTCACCGAGACGCCCTGCCCGCTGACCCCGCGCGAACTGGACGTGCTGCGCGCCGTCCACCGGGGCCAGGCGATCAGCGCGCTGGCCGAGCAGCACCACCTGGCGCCCGGCACCGTCCGCAACTACCTCTCGGGCGCCATCACCAAGCTCGCCGTGCGCACCCGCCACGAGGCGGCGCGGCGGGCCTGGGAGGAAGGGTGGATCTGACGGCGCCGGCCGGCGGCCGGTGGCGGGTGGCGGGATCGCCGGGAGGGGAGGAGGAATTGTTCGAATCGATGTGTCGACACAGCGTCATCACCGCAGGACAGTGCCCATTGCGGTTCGATCACGGTGTGTCCGATTCGTCGAACATTGGGGGAAAGTGTGGCGGTTGATTTTTTTGGCAGCGATGTCGGCGGCCTTTCATAATTCCTGCCGACACGCGTGACGGAACGCCCGGAGAACCCGCTGGGGAGTGGTTCCCGTGAGGAGCCCGCGCGTGGGATTCCGCATTCTTCACTGGGGGGATTTCCTTGCCTGAGCCCGAGAACGAGGGCGCCGCCGCCGGACCTCCGGCACCGGCAGCACCGGCCGCCGCCGTTGCGGCCGTGTCCGAGGCCGCCGCCGCGCCGCCCGTACCGGAGCAGGCCCCGCGCCGGCTGCCGCGCGCCGTCGGCGTCGCGCTGGCCACCGCCGGGCTGGTCGCCGTCACCGCGGCCAGCGCCGCCGTGACCGTGGCCGTCGGCAAGCCCGACGCCCGCCCGGCCGCCGCGGCCGCCCCGGCGAAGGCGAGCGCGAGTGCCACCGTGAGCGCGACGCCCTCGGCCCAGCCCGTCCCGGTGCCCACCGCCGTCCCGGCCGAGCCCGCCCCGGCCAGCACCGTCAAGGGCACCGTCAGCGGCGGCAAGCACGAGGGCGACCTGCGCTACTTCCTGCTCCCCATCCCGGCCGGCGGCGAGTCCTACGGGCCCGTGGACGGGGTGGCCATGAGCGACGACGACGTCGCCGACGTCTTCGGCAAGCAGGACGGCATCATGGGCATCCTCAAGTCCTACGGCTACAAGGGCGGCGCGAACCGGATGTACCGCACCGCCGACGGCAAGGCCGAAGTCACCGTCACCCTGCTGAAGTTCGGCTCCACCGCGATGGCGGCCGACTTCGCCAAGAACTACACGATCAAGTCGCTGGACCCGTTCGACGTCGACTCCGGCGGCCGCGGCTACCTGAAGGCCCCCAAGCAGCAGGCCTACACCGGCTCGATGAGCGGCATCTCCAGCCAGGGCGACGTCCAGTACACGATCGACGTCGACGTGAAGGGGACGCCCGACAAGGCGCTGCTGAACGAGCTGATGAAGCGCCAGCGCGAGTGGCTCACCACCGGCGGCTGAGCCCGGCTCCACGCCTTCCCTCTTCCTCTCCTTCCTCCTCTGGAGCCACTTCCGTGACCACCGAACCCGCGGAGCCGGTACCCGCCGCGCCCGCCGTTCCGCCCGCCCCGCCCGCCGTTCCGCCCGCCCCGCCCGCCGCGCCGCCCGCCGCCCCGCCCGTCGCGCCCGAACCCGCCGTCCCCGCCGCGCCGTTCGCGCCCGAGGCCGGTGCCCCGCAGGCCCCGCAGGCCCCGCGCCGCCCCCGCCCCGTGCTGCTGACCGCCTGCGCCCTGGTGCTGGGCACCCTGGCCGGCGGCGGCATCGGCTACGCCGTGCAGGCCCAGCGCCCGCCCACGCCGCTGCCGCCGCTCCAGGTCGCCCTCCCCGCCTACCCCGCCGAGCGGGTCGACCCGTCCGCCCTCGCCGCCGAGCAGCCCGCGCCGCTCGCCATCGACGGCGACCTGACCAAGCTGCTGATCGGCGCCCCCGAGGGCAGCGGCCCCTGGGGGGACCGCCCGGACAAGCCGAGCTGGGTCTCGCTCGGCGAACTCGCCGAGCAGAAGGGCGGGGCGGCCGCCACGTTCAAGGACCTCGCCTCGCGCGGCTTCCGGCGCGCGGCCCAGGTGAACTGGAAGAAGGACGGCGTCTTCTACCGCGTCCAGCTGGTCCAGTTCACCGAGGACCGCGCCGACGAGGCGAAGAGCGGCTACTGGCCGCTGCCGTTCGCCGAGGGCGCCAACGGCGGCTACAAGGTGGACATCGTGCCCAGCCACTGGGCCGAGAGCACCGAGCAGTACTACTACGGCGGGGCCCACGCCAAACGCGGCTCGGTGGAGATGACGATCGAGGTTCTCGACACCAAGCCGACGAACCCCGACACCCTCAAGGACCTCGCCAAGCGGCAGTGGGAGCGGCTCGCATGAACGACGACACCGTGACCACCACCGCCGTCGCCCCGGGCGCCTCCGAGCCGGCGCCCGACGCGCCCGCCGCTGCGCCTGTCGCGCCCGCCATGCCTGTCGCGCCCGCCGAGCAGGCCGTGCCCGCCGGGCCGAGCCCCGCCTCCCGCCGGCTGCTGCGCGCGGGCGCCGCGACCGCCGCCGCCGCGCTGGTCGGCGTGGCCATCGGCGTCGGCATCATCAAGACCCAGTACGACGACCCCGCGCCGGCCACCGCCGCCGCCCCGTCCACCGCTCCCACCCCCACCACGACCGCCACGCCGTACGGCGCCAAGTCCAACGGCAGCCACTTCGGCTCGATGCGCGACCTGCTGCTGCCCGTCCCGGCCGGCTACCAGCCCGGACCGGACGACGGCGGCTACGGCAACGACAGCGAGCAGAACGGCGAGCAGCTGGCCGCCGAGATGGACGCCGACCTCCAGCAGCTCCCCAAGGACAAGCGCGACAAGATGCGCTCGTACTGGGAGAGCATGCACGTCAAGGCCTCCGGCGTGCGCACCTACCTCGCCGACGGGAACGACCTGGTGATCGGCATGAAGGTGCGCCAGTTCAACCAGCAGGAAGTGCAGCGGATCAACGAGTACACCGCGGTCTTCACCGGCGACACCGGCCTGTTCCGGGTCGGCCCGGCCGTCCCCGGCCACCCCGAGGCGCACTGCTACCTGATGCCGGCGCCGCCGTCCGCGCCGATCGACTACCTGGAGTGCTCGGCCGCCGAGGGCGACCTCCTGGTGGTCATGAGCGCCGAGGGCGTGGCGCCACTGCCCAAGGACAAGATCGTCGCCCTCTTCACCCTCCAGCTCGACCGCCTCGCCAGCCCGGGAGCGTCCGTATGACCGACCACGCCACTCCGCCGCCGCCCGCGCCGGACGCGCCGGGCGCCGCCCCGGGCCCGGACGCGGCCCCGGACGTACTCGCCGCGCCCGAGGCCGCCCCGGTGGACCCCGCCGTCCTCGCCGAGCAGGAGGCCCGCCGCACCCGGCGCCGCAAGGCCGCGGTGCGCTGGAGCTGCGCCGCCCTGGTGTTCGCCCTCGCCGGCACCGGCACCGCCCTGGCCGTCACCGCCCCCGACCGCACCGACCTGCCCGGCCTGGCCACCGCGAGCGACGGCCGCTACACCTTCGCGCCGCTGACCCTGCCGCCACTGCCCGCCGGCAAGAACGCCCCCGACGGCAAGGGCAAGACCCCGCACCACGCGGACCTGCGCCACCTGCTGCTGCCCGCCCCCAAGGAAGCCGGCGGCTCCCTGACCCCGCCCGTCTTCCCGGCACCCACCGCCGGCTCCACCCCCTCGGGGACGCCGACCGCCCCGGGGACGCCCGCCGCCTCCCCGACGGCCCCGGCCTCCGCTTCCGCCTCCGCGGCCGCCCCCGGTACCGAGCCCGGCCAGTGGACGCCCTGCGAGGCGCTCGCCGAGGACCAGCAGGACCCGGTCAAGGTGCGTGCCCTGCTGCTGGAGAACGCCTGCCGCGCGGCCACCGTCCGGGAGTGGACCGCCTCCGACGGCACCCGCACCCAGATCCGGCTGCTGCGCTTCGGCTCCGTCCGGGAGTCCTGGAGCGCCTTCGCCGACCTGCGCTCCAAGGCCCGCCCCAAGGCCGCACCCGACACCAAGGGCACCCCCCGCGACGACTGGGACACCCTCGACGGCAACAGCCTGACCGCCGTGGAATCCACCACGGCCGGCACCAAGGGCGCCCCCACCGCCCGCGTCGCCTACCTCTCGGCCGCCGACGTCCTCGCCGTCGTCACCATGACCAACCCCGCCGGCGTGCCCACCGTGCCCTTCCGGCAGGTCGTCACCCTCCAGGCCGACCTGCTCGCCTGACCCCGTTCAGTCCCGTCCAGTCCGTCCGGGCCGGCTCCCCACCGAGGGGAGCCGGCCCGGACGTCTTCCCCGGCCCTCCGGACACCCCCGGCCTGCTGGAACAAGACCGGGATGTTTTCCGCACCGGCCCGTGAACGACCCCCACGTACGGCGATGACGCGTCAGAGAGCCCCACCGCCGGACCACTCGTACGACAGCAGGAGAACCCGTGCGCACGCGCCGCCTCGCCCTCACCGCCGGGGAGCAGATCACCCTGAGCGGCGCCAAGACCGCGTACGCGGGCATCATGGCCAAGACCACCAAGGGCAACCAGGCCGTCCAGTACACCGACGTCATCATCGGCGTCCGCAACCCCGACCCGAACCCGGAGAGCGTCCCCGTCGGCACCACCCCGGTCGACAAGCCGGCCGTCACCAACTGGCACACCCTGCCGAAGGACGCCGTCCCGGTGAGCTGACGTTTCGTCACATCAATTTTCCTGTAGGCGTGATGACAGGGAAATGCCGAGGGAATGCCGACCGCCGCCGGTGCGCCGACAGTACCGACCGGCACCTTCGAGGGGTTCCCTTCCACCCCTCCAAGGAGCCCCGATGACGATCACCATCCGACCGGGCAGCACCGTGATGTTCACCGGCGACTCGATCACCGACTGCGGACGCCGCGACAGCGAGGACGGCCTCGGCACCGGCTACCCGCTGCGCGTCGCGGGCACCTGGGCCCACCGCCACCCCGACCGGCCGGTGACCTGGCTGAACAGCGCCAACGCCGGCGACAAGGCGACCGACCTGCGGGCCCGCTGGCAGACGGACGTGCTCGACGCCCGCCCGGACGTGCTGTCCGTCCTCGTCGGAGCCAACGACACCGGCTGGCACACCCTCGACCCGAACGGGCACGTCATCCCCGCCGAGCACTTCGAGGCCGACTACGACCGCCTCCTCGAACCCCTCGCCGAAGCGGGCGCGCGACTCATCCTCATCGAACCGTTCCTGCTGCCGATCCACGGCACCGTCGAAGCCGGCGACGCGGTCCTCATCGGCGAGAAGGAACGCGCGGCCTGGCGCGCCGACCTGGACCCGAAGATCCAGGCCGTACGCGGACTCGCCTGCCGCTACGGCGCCCAACTGATCGCCGCCGACGGCATGTTCGCCGAACTCTCCGCGACGACCACTCCGGAGCACTGGTCCGCCGACGGCGTCCACCCGACACCGGCCGGCCACGCCGCGCTCGCGGCGGCCTGGCTGCGCCAGGTCGCCTGACCGGGACCGGGACCGGGACCGGGACCGGGGCCTGACCGGGATCGGGCCGGGCGCGCCGCGCGGAGGCCCGCCGGGGCCGCGCCGCTCCTTCGGCCACCGGTCGGGAGGGCCCCGGTACTGCCGTGCGCTGCATGCGGCCCGGCGGCACAGCTGCCGGACCTGCCCCGGAGCGCGCTCCGGTTCCGCCGCCCGGGCCTGCCGCCGGGGGCTCACCGCGGGTCCCGCCCGGCCCTGCCGCCGGGGCCCGCCGCTACGCGGACAGCCTCGCCGCCACCGGGCGGTGGTCGCTGGGAGTGGCGGGCAGGGTCCAGGTCGCGGTGGTGGCCACGCCCCGGGTGAGGACGTGGTCGATGCGGACCAGCGGGAAGGAGGACGGCCAGCTGAAGCCGAAGCCGGTGCGGGCCGGGGTGAGGCGGTCGGTGAGCGGGGTGAGCGCGCGATCGTCGGCGGCGGTGTTGAGGTCGCCCAACAGCAGGACCCGGCGCAGCGGTTCGGCGTCCACGGCCCGGGCGAGGGCGTCGATGTCGCGGTCGCGGTGGGCGGTGGCGAAGCCGGTGACGGTCGCCCGCACCGAGGCGAGGTGGGCGACGTAGACGGCCAACGGCCCGCCGGGGGCCTGGACTTCGGCCCGCAGGGAGCGGTTCCAGCCGGGGTCGATGACCAGCCGTCGGGACTCCGTCACCGGGTAGCGGCTCCACAGTGCGACGGTGCCGGTGCGGGCGTGGTGGGGCAGCGCCGCGTCCAGCACGCTCCGGAAGGCGGGCAGGGTGGCGTCGGTGACCTCCTCCAGCGCGACCAGGTCCGGCTCGGCGGCGAGCAGCGCGCGGGCGGTGCCGGCCGGGTCGGGGTTGGCGGCGTTCACGTTGTGGGTGACCACCGTCAGCCCCGGCCCGCCGGCCCCGCCCGTCGGCGCCCCGCCGGACAGCGGCGCCGCGAACACCACGGCCCCGAACACCACCGCCCACACCACGGCCAGCACCCCGCCCGCGCAGGCCGCCGTCGGCGCCCGGCGCAGCGCCGCGCACAGCAGCGCCGCCACCGCCACCAGGCCGCTCCAAGGCAGGGCGCTCTCCCACAGCCGGCCAAGGCCGAGGCCCAGGTCGGGCACCAGCCGGTGGCCGCCGAGGGCGAGGGCGGTGAGCAGGCCGAGGGCGGCGGGCACGCGCCCGCGCCGCCACACCGGTACGGCCCGCCACGGGGGCGAGGCACGTCGCCGGCTCGGCCGAGCAGGCCTGGCCAACCCTGCCAACCAAGCCAGCCGGGCCAACCACGCCGACCGGGCCGACCAAGCCGGCCAAGCCGACCGAGTGGTTCGGGCCGGGCCGTCCGGCCGGTCGGCCTCGGCGGACGGCGTTCCGGGAAACACCGGAGCAGCCATGGCGCGCCCCCTCACCCTGCCGCGTCCGGCAGCGGAGCCGGGCAGGTCCCGCCCGGCGGGGTCAGCAGTTCGAAGTGCCAGATCTCGTTGGCGTACACCTGGCACAGCCCGTACCGGGCGCCGTGCTGGATCAGCCAGTAGTCGGCGTCGGTCGGGCCGACGTCCACCGCCTTCCCGGAGACGTGCGCGGACTTCTCCGGGGTGTTGACGAACTTCCGGGCCTGCTCCACGCTCCCGTACTTGGTCACCGCCCGGTCCAGCAGCCGCTGCTGGTAGGCCTTGTCGCGCCAGCCGGAGGTGACGGTCATCTCGATGCCCCGCTCCGTCCGGGCGTCGTCGGCCGCCCGTTGCAGGGCCTCGCGCAGGGGCGCGTCCAGGTTGCCCACGGCCGGGGCGTGGGTGTCAGTGGGGCTCAGCTTCACGCCGTCGGGTATCTCCCCGTCCGCCTCGCCACCGGCCGCGGTGGGCTGGGCGGTCGCGGCGGGCTGGGCGGCGACGGTGGCGGCCAGGGTGCGCAGTACGGCCTCGGTGCCGGGCGGGTCGGCGGCGCAGGCCCCGACGAGGGCCAGTACCGCCGCCGCCGAGGCGCCCGCGGCCAGTCGCCGCCGCTTGCCCCGCGCCGCCGTCTCCGCCGTTCCCGCCCGCGCCGCCTGGTCCGTCGACCCCGCCGTTCCCGTCGTCTCCGTCGTCTCCGTCGCGTCCATTCGTGTCTCCCTGCGTGTTCGTCCGTTGCCGGACCATTGGAGGAAACGCGGTGTTGCGAGGACGTCTGCGCAGGTCGATACGTTTTCGATAGGTCCCATCGGGTCCAATGGGACGCGAGGGTGTGAACGGCGAACGGCGAACGGCGAGGACGGGAGAACGGCACGTGCGGGTCCTGGTGGTGGAGGACGAGATCTACCTGGCGGAGGCGGTCCAGGCCGGACTGCGGCTGGAGGCGATCGCCTGCGACATCGTCACCGACGGCGACGCGGCGCTGGAGCGCCTGGCCGTCCACAGCTACGACGTCGTCGTCCTCGACCGCGACATCCCCGGCACCCACGGCGACGACGTCTGCCGCAGCATCGTCGAGAACGCCCTGGGCTGCCGGGTGCTGATGCTCACCGCCGCCGCCCGCCTGAACGAGAAGGTCGCCGGCTTCGAACTCGGCGCCGACGACTACCTCACCAAGCCCTTCGACCTCGCCGAGCTCGTCGTCCGGCTGCGCTAGCTGGCCCGCCGGCCGGCCCAGGCCGCCCCGCCCGTCCTGGAGTACGCCGGGCTGCGCCTGGACCCCTTCCGCCGCGAGGTCTACCGGGACGGCCGCTACGTGGGCCTGTCCCGCAAGCAGTTCGCCGTCCTGGAGGTCCTGATGGCGGCGCGCGGCGGCGTCATCAGCGCCGAGGACCTGCTGGAACGCGCCTGGGACGAGAACGCCGACCCCTTCACCAACGCCGTCCGCATCACCATCTCCGGGCTGCGCAAACGCCTCGGCGACCCGTGGGTGATCCAGACCGTGCCGGGGGTGGGCTACCGCCTCACCGGGCCCGGCGGGGCGGACGGCCCCCGGTGAACGAACGCGACAAGCGCCCGCGAGCCGAGCGTCCCCGTACGGAGCGCCCCCGCACCGAACGCCCCCGTACGGAGCGCCCCCGCACCGAACGCCCGCGCCGCCTGACCGCCCGGATGAGGCTGACCCTCAGCTACACCCTCTTCGCCGTCACCGCCGGCACCCTCTCCCTCGCCGTGGTCTACGTCGGCATGCGGTACATCCCCAACTACCCCCTCACCTCCTCCAACCCCCGCTACCGCTCCGACGCCCCCTCCCGCCAGGAGATCCTCCACTCCCTGCTCACCGCCGGCGGCTACGCCCTCGCCCTGCTGACCGCCGTCGGCGTGATCGGCGGCTGGCTGATCGCCGGCCGGGTGCTGCGCCCGCTGCAGGACATCACCCGCGCCGCGCACCGCGCCGCGAGCGGAGCCCTGGAACACCGCATCGCCCTCACCGGGCCGCGCGACGAGTTCACCGACCTCTCCGACGCCTTCGACGAGATGCTGGCGCGCCTCCAGCACTCCTTCGAGGCCCAGCAGCGCTTCGCCGCCAACGCCTCCCACGAACTGCGCACCCCGCTGGCGATCACCCGCACCATGCTCCAGGTCGCCGCCGCCGACCCGGCCGGCCAGGACTGGGGCCGGCTCGTCACCCGCCTCCAGGACACCAACCAGCGCGGCATCGAGATCAGCGAGGCCCTCCTCCAGCTCGCCGACCTCGGCCACGCCCCGCCCGAACTCACCCCCACCGACCTCGCCACCGCCACCGGCGAGGCCCTGGCCGCCGTCCACGACGAGGCCGAGGCCTTCGGCGTCACCCTCACCGCCGACCTGCGCCCCGCCCCGACCACCGGCAACCCCGTCCTGCTGCGCCAAGCGGCCGTCAACCTCCTGCACAACGCGCTGCGGCACAACCTGCCCACCGGCGGACACGCCACCGTCACCACCGGCCCCGACCCGCGGCAGCCCGACCGGGTGCGCCTCACCGTCACCAACACCGGCCCACAGCTGACGGCCGAGGCCGTGGCGACCTTCACCGAACCCTTCCTGCGCGGCCGCGGCCGCACCGCCTCCACCGACCCCGCCCGCCGAGGCCACGGCCTGGGCCTGGCGATCGTCGCCGCCATCACCGACGCCCACCACGGCGACCTGCGCCTCACCCCCGCCCCCACCGGCGGCCTGCGGGCGACCCTCCTCCTGCCCGGCCCCGCCGAGCGGTAGCCGCGGCCCGCCTCGCGTCGTCGGCGCGCGCACCCCACCGCGTCGCCGCCGGTCGCCAGGGCGGTGCGGGCCGTCGCCCAGTACGTCACGGTGACGGCCTTCGCCTCGCCGCCCTTCCCGCCGTCTTCCCGCCGAACACGCGGAACCGGACGAACTCCTGCCGGACGTCGAGCCGGAAGCGGGGGTGAACGCCTCGCCGCACTTCCTCAGGACGTCCTCGACGGCGCGGTCGTGCGCGCACCCGACACTGTCTCGGCCCCGACCTCGCCGAGCCGACCGGGCATGCGGCCCAACTCGCTTATCCCGCAACCGGTTCGGTGTCCGGGCCGTCCGGGCCGTCCGGAGCGGACAGGGGACAGCGGCCGCCCCCGGCCACCGCGTCACCCCGGCCGACGCCGCTGGCGCCGCCCGGGATCCAACCCGGCCGCCCTGCCCGTGGTGGCCGCAGTGGGCCGCCGCGACCGTCACGACGGCGGCGGGACGCGCCCCGAGCGGGAACCCCCTACGAGCCCGGACTTCCCGGATGTGCCGGGCGGACTCCAGTGGATCACCGTGCCGGCCCGACATCCTCTTCCCGTCGCCGTCGCCGTCGCCGTCGCCCTCGCCGTCGCTGTTGCCGTTGTCGTCGCCGTTCAGCCGAGGTGCAGCGGCAACCGGGCGCGCAGCGCCCCGAGTTCCGTCCGTTCGGCCGCCGAAGCGGGCCGCCGCCCGGTGCCCACCAGCAGGGCGTCCGGGTCCGGGAAGGAGGAGGGGAACGGGGCCCCGGCGATCCGTTCCAGCAGCCGCCGCGCCGCGGCCGGGCCCTCGGCGGGCGGGCCCGGCAGGTGCGGCAGGTGCGCGACCAGGTCCAGGTGGTGCAGCGTCCACTCCAGGACGTACGCGTCCAGGTAGTCGGCGACGGTCAGCACCTGCCCCTGGGTGGCCACCCGCAGGTGCGGATCGGCGAGCGCGGCGGCCCGGCCGGCCGCGGCGCCGACGTCGTCCAGGTGGAAACGCAGCAGCGCCGGGTCCCCGTAGGCGGCGGCCAGCCGTACGGTCAGCGCTGCCAGCGGGTCCTGCCCGTCCGGCGGCTCGCGGTGGACCTCCCAGTACGACGCCGCGTCGCGGGTCGCCTCCGCGGGGGAGGGGGTCGCCAGTGTGATCAGCACGTCCTGGGCGTCGATCACCAGGTGGCACACCAGGTCCCGCACCAGCCAGCCCGCACACCCGGACGGCGCGGCGAAGTCCTCCGCCGCGAGCCCGTCCACCGCCGCCCGCAACGCCGCCCACGACCGCCCGAAGAGCCCCACCCCCGCAAACTACCCCGCCCCACACCCGCCCGTCCGCGCCTTGAAACACGCGCGCCCCCGGGCCGCCCCCGGCCGCGGAGTGGGAAGTCGGGCCGGCCGACTTCCCACTCCGCCGCACGCGCAGCGCGTCTTGCCGGTGTCGCGGGGGCTGGTGGGTCCTGGGGCTTCTCGGGCCCGGCGGGGGGCGCGCGGGCGGCATCGCCCGCCCGGCCCCGCTCGCATCGGCTACCAGTGCCGGTCGTTCCACTCCGCCACGGGGACGCGGCCTTCCGAGGCGTCGCCGCAGCGCTCCGCCCAGGCCGGCCCGACGAACACCGGCCGGCTCAGGACGGGCCGTCATGCAGGTCCACCAGTTCTGTCCGCTGTCCACTGCGTAGGCGCTCATCACTCATCGGGTGCCCCGCCCGTTACTGATCAGTGCGCGGATGAGTACCTCTCGACATGCCGTCCGGATGACCCTCGATCTGACCTGGGCCGAATCCGTGGGTGGCCCGCGCAGAGGCGGAGCGAGAAGCCGGATGATCCTGCCTGTCTCTACTGGGCGCCGCTCGGCCGGTGGACGTCGTTGCCCCTGACACCGGTTGCGCAGCGCTTTTCCCAGGCCCCCGGGGGCCGGCTTGTCAGTGCGGAGCCCTAGCGTCCTCCGGGTGGGCCAAGCGCCGGGGCGGGCGCGGGCCGTGCCGGCCAAGCACCCGCGGTGAGCCTGTGCTCGAACCAGGGCTCGGTGGCCGGCCGCAGGGCGGAAGACGGGGACGGGAGCATGGTGGTGGAGGGAATGCGATGACGCTGATCGAGCGGGTGCGGGCGGGAGACGCGGACGGTGTGGTCCGGGAACTGGCCGGGTTGACGCCGGCTCAGCGACGTGACTGCATCGCGGAGCTGAAGGAGATCCACCAGGAGATCGGCGAGGAGTGGTGGCTCAAGCGCGACGTCCTCCTGTCGCTGATGGTCGCGGGGGCCGGCTGCCACACCGCCGCCACCTCGGCAGCCGCCTGGCTGAGCAGGAGCGGCCCCGGGTTCCGGCAGGACGACAGCTGGGATCATCCCGCCCTGCGGGCAGTGATCGAGAGCCGCCCGCCGGAGTGGCGGAGCGCGCTGGTCGCCGGACTGGCCGAGCGCCGTGCCACCTCCTGGGCGAAGGGGAAGTACCGGCTGCTGGAACACCTGGTGCTGACGACCGGCTGCGACGTGCCGACCTCGGACGGATTCGTCACGCGCTGGTGCCTCGACCGGACCTGGCCGTACACGTCCCGCCGGGACCTGATCGTCGGCATGACCGGTGCGACCCTGTGGGAACGGTTGTCGAAGGACCCGTTCGTGCCGCTCCTGACGTCGAGGCTGTTCGAGCTCGACGAGATCGGCTCCATGCTCGACGCTTCGGGGAACGAGCAGCGCCCCGAGGACTGGTGGCCGACCTGCCTGATGCGGCTGGCCGAGCAGGGCATCCTGGACCGGGCGGAAATGATCGACCGCTGCCTGGCCCGGCTGGCACGGGGCGGGCGGACCAGCGATCAGCGCGGCTTCCTGAAGCTGCTGCGGGCCTTCGCCCCGACCGCCGAGGAGAGAACGGCCCGGGCCAGGACCTACCTCGCGCTGCTCGACGCGCTTCCCACCGTCGCCGCGCACGCCCAGCAGGTGCTCGCCGACCTCGACGGGGCGGGCCTGCCGGCTCCCGGCCTGCTCGCCGAGGCCTCGGCGACGGTACTCACGCGCACCGAGAAGAAGCTCGTCCGCGCCCAGCTCGGTTGGCTGGACGAAGCTGCGCGGCGCGACCCGGCCCGTTCCGGTGAGGTGGTGCTCGCGGCGGCTCACGCCTTCGGTCACCCCGACCCCGACCTGCAGGGCCGGGCCCTGAGGGTGACGGCCAGCCACCTCCCCGCCGCCGGACCGGCGGTGCTCCCGAAGCTGCGAGCGGCCGCCGAACTGCTCGACCCGGCGCACACCGCACGGGCCGGGGAACTCTTCGGCGGCGGCGTCCCCGTGCCCGCCGAGGCGTATCGGGAGCTGCTGCCGCCGGTGCCGCCGCCCGTGCCGGTGCCGGGACCGCTGGACAGCGCGGAGGAGGTCGCCGAGGAGCTCGGCGCGGTCCTCGCCGGAGACCCGGACGTGGTGGCCTTCGAACGCGTCCTCGACGGCTTGGTCCGGCACGTCCACCGGGACCGCCCGGCGCTCGCACGGGCGCTGGAGCCGGTGCTGCGCGCCCACGCGTGGAGCGGCACGCGCTGGGCGGACTGCTCGCCGCGGGCCGTCCTGCACGTCGCCCTGGCGGCAGTCGGCCAGGCGACTCCCGAGTCGCTGCGCAGCCCCGGCTTCGGCACCGAGTTCGGTGACGTGCTGGCCGGCCGGCTGGAGGAGGCGGCCGACCGGATCCGGACCGGCGGCACGCCCTTCCTGCTCGCCACTCCGACCTCCGCCACCGGGGCGCTGGACGCGGCGACGCTGGTCGACCGTCTCGCCGTCTACGAGGCAGCCGGTGCGGAACCCGGGGCTGCCGACCTCTCGCAGGCCCTGCTGCGCGTGGTGCCCACCGAGGACCCCGAGGTGACGGCCGCCGCCGAGCGGCTCGGATCGCCGGCCGGGCAGTGCGTGGCGCGCTGGCTCCGCTCGCGCGGGCTGCCCGCGCAGCCGTCCACCCGTAGGCGGTTCACCCCGGCGCAGGACCTCGAGGGCCATTGGCGGGCGCACGAGTTCGAGGGCGTCGTGCTGACCGTCGTCGACCAGCCCGGAGAGGAGTCCACTGATCGGCGCTCCGGGGTGGACGGCACACTGGCCCCGGACTTCGTCGAACTGGTCGGTCCGCTCGTCCACTCGGGGCCGCGGACGATCCGGTACCGCCCCGGCACGCCGCCCCGGCTCTGGCTCGCGGCCCTGCCCAACCACCGTGAGGAACTGGCCGCCCGGCTGCTCGACGCGTTCGCCCACACCGAGGGCCGGGGCACCGCCGAACTGCTTCCCCACCTCGTCGAGGCCGGCGGCCCGGCGGGGCCGGCCGTCCACCTGGCCGTCGGGTACGGGCTGGGCGCCCGGCGGCCCGAGGACCGCACCGCCGCGGTGGACGCCCTGCTGGTGCTCGCGGCCCGGGGCGACCTGGACGGCCCGCTGCTCGGGCGGGAGCTGGCGGAGCTGCTGCTGATCGGTGCGGTGAAGGCCAACCGGCTCACCGACTCCGTACGGGCCGCCGCCGCGACGGGGGCGTACGGCACGGTGTGGTCGGTGCTGGCCGCGGCCCTGCCGCAACTGCTCACGGCCACGCCCGCCCGGGGTACGGGCGAGCTGCTCGCGGTGGCAGCCGACTGCGCGCGGCGCAGCGGCTCGCGCGGACCGATCGCCGAGGTGTCGGCGACGGCCGGGCGCGGCGGGTCGAGCCGGGTGGTGAAGGAGGCGCGGGCCCTGCGAGAGGTGCTGGCCGGGGCATCCACCGGAGGGTAGACGTCCGCCGGCTGTCCGGCAGGGCCGGGCGTGGTCGCCGAACCGGGAGGTGTCGGCCAGGCGCACTCCCGGCGCCGGCGGCGAATCGTTCACGGCCCGGCCCGGCCCGGCCCGGTCCGGACCGGACCGGACCGGACCGTGGCCGCCGGGTTGCTCGCATCGGCTACCAGTGCCGGTCGTTCCACTCCGCCACGGGGACGCGGCCTTCCGCGGCGTCGCCGCAGCGCTCCGCCCAGGCCGGCCCGACGAACACCGGCCGGCTCAGCACGACATCTCCGGCGCGCTGGGCGCGAAGGACGGTCCCCAATGCCTCCGAGCCGGGATCCCCGTACTGGCCGTACCTCAGGTCGTTCCCGTGGGCGGCCGTGTACTCGGCGAACTCGGCTTCGAGTTCGGACGGTACGCGGCCGACCAGCGGCAGCGCCTCCAGGGTGACCTGCGGACCGCGCAGCGCGTTGACCGCCACGCAGACCAGGCGTTCGGCGTCGTAGTAGACGGTGAGGGACGGATCGTTCGACGTGTGCGGGAGGAAGAAGTCGTCGCTCCGCACCCGGCCGTAGTGGCTCGTGCTGTACGAGGAAGGTTCCAGGAGCCCGTCAAGGGACTCCACGGCGTCGTCGTACAGCATGCCGAACCGCAGCGGGCCGACGCTCACGAGCGGATCCAGCCTCCACTGGATCCGCTCGCGGTTCTCGATGACCACTCCGGCGGCGACCATGTCCCACACTCCTGTCCGAACGGCCGTCGCTGTCCCGTCCTGCCCTGTCCTGGTCGGGATCCCGCGGCGACGCCCTGCTGTCGGTCAAGATCATCAGACAGGACCGACAATTCTGTTGCCGCGCGAGAAGTCGGACCGGCCGACTTCTCGCGCGGGCGAGGGCAAGTGCTAC
>NZ_JBSFWR010000137.1:0-19274 GCF_053594915.1 Kitasatospora sp. NPDC002543
CAAGCAACGCGCCAGGCGCCACGACGTCGGCAAGACCGTCAAACGCGCCAAGACGATCAAGAAACACCAAGCTCACCAGGGTTAAACGCCAAGCTCAGCAGGTGTTGCCCTGGAGCCCGGCCCAGCGACCGAGCGGCGTGAGCTCAACGGGCATACGGCCGTTGACTCCCGCCGAGGCCGGTCGCCCGGGTGCCTCTGGGCCGGGCAAGCGAAGCGGACCCTTCGCGTTGAGGTCCAGGGCCGCGAACGGCTCGGGCAGCGTCAAGGCCGTCCACCCGCCGTCCGTGAAGTCCGCGAACACGTTCACACCGAGCTCCTCGCCGGAACTTCCCGGTTCGGGAAGCGGTACCACCAGCTCCATGTGATCGGCCTCCCAGGAGAGGCGGACATCAGAGGCGTTCTCCCAGACGGGATCGGGGTGCGGAACACGGCGGAACCGGGCGGAGGGCGCTTCGAGCCACCAGGCGCCGTCGCGGGTGCATCGCAGGAACCGTTCATCGGACCACTGGCCGGCGGCGAGATCATGCAGGGTGAACTCGCCCTCGCTCAACGGCTGCAGGCGGACGCGGACAGCGTGGACGGTGTCGGGCGTATCGCCCAGCTCCAGCCGCACTGCGAGCCCTTCGGGCCTTCGGGTGAGCGTGACGGTGAGTCCCGCTGGGTTGGCCAGTCCGCCTCGCACCCGGCCCGGACCGGCGAGCGGGACGGCTGCCTGTCGGCCGTCGGCAGCGGCGTCGAGGTGGGCCGCCGGCAGGTAGGCGGCTTCGGGGGAGGAGGCGTGCGCCTTCGCGGTGAGTCCGTACGGCGAGGGCAGGGCGTCCAGCACCTCGGGGTGCTCCTCGCGCAGGGTGACGACGAGGCGGATCGACAGGTCGGTCAGGAACCGGATCAGGTCGCACTTCACGCCGTCGGGCTTGGTGATGTCGTCATTGGCGAGGACCGCCTGGTAGTAGCAGCCGCCGCCGCACACGTAACGCGACGGGCAGGAGGAGCACTCGTTCCGCTGGTCGACGACCAGGTCGAGGTACTTGCGGCGCTCGGAGTCCTCGACGCCGGTGGAGGCGTGGCCGATGTGCCAGCCGGACTTGCCGATGAAGTGCGCGCACGGGTAGAGGTTGCCGTTGGTGTCCAGGTAGGTGCCGCTCTTGCCGGCGCCGCACCGGTAGACCTGTGCCGCGCGGTCCTTCACGCGGTAGAAGAACCGCATGAAGAAGTCCTCGGAGTTCAGCGCGAGCAGTCGGGTGAGGATGCCCTCCGGGGGCTGGGTGAGGATGTGCTCGACGAGGTCGGCGTAGCCCTGGCGGAAGGCCGGCAGGGTTTCGGCGTTGAGCGCGTAGTCCTTGTCGTGGGTGGCGTTGACCGGCTTCATGTAGATGTTGCGGGCCCCGACGTCCTCGAAGAGGTGACGGAAGATCGCCACGAAGTCGGTGCAGTACGCGGTCAGGACCGCCGAGACCCCCATGTCGGGGTGGTGGGCCAGCACCTGGTCGAGCACGGAACGCACGTGGTCGTACGTGCCCCCGCGGCCACCGGTGTAGAAACGTACCCGGTCGTGGACGTCCCGCGGCCCGTCCAGGCTGATGTCCTGGGGCGGGCCGAGCCGCTCGGCGAGCTCGGCCGTCATCGACAGCGTCGCGTTGGTGACCATGGGCCCCGCCCAGACCACGGCGACTGGCGAGTGGGCGAGGTTCTCGGCAACCAAGTCCTGGACCGTGTCGTGCATGTGGCGCACCAACATGGTCTCGCCCGCCTGGCCGAAGTCGATCCGGCTGTACCGGGCGTTCTCCCCGACCAGCCGCTCGCGGTGGGTGCGAAGGCCCCGCACCACCGTCTCCAGCGGGATGGTGACGGGCTTGCCGTCGGCGTGCACCCGGTCCCGGAACGAGCAGTACGTGCAGCCCATGTTGCAGACGTCGGTCAACGACAGCTGGGCCTGCGGGTACGCCTCACGGTAGGAGGTGATCTGGTGGACCGGCTCCAGGCCGCCGCACGGACACGGCTGGTCAGAAGCGGTGATTTGCCCGCCGCGGACATGGAAGGTGTAGCCGTCCGCGAAGGAGACGTGCGAAGCATCGCTGGTGGACAGTGGAATCGCGTCGCTGATTACAGTTGACCTCTCGGGTTGAGACGGCGTGGATCGGGGCGGAACGGGATTACAGGTTGCGCGGACCAGGCAGACCAAGTCGGCGACGCAGCACGTCCAGCTGGCCGGCCAGCTGCTCCACCTCTACGTCCGGGATGGTGGCCGGCGGCGCGGGATCGGCCGCCTCCCGCAGGGCGAAGGCCCGGCGTACCAGGGCTTCCACCTCGGCGGCCTCGTCACCCGGAACGAGTTCGTGCAGGAGTGACAGCTGCCGGACCAGCTTCACCGGAGGCGGCGCAGCTGCGGAACGGGCGAACACGAGCCGGGCCAGCAGCGCCCGGGACTCGAACCACAGGTACTTGGCGGTGAGTTCGCGGCCCCGCTGCTCGTACTCGCTCGGCCGACTGATGACGGCGGTGGATGGGGCGGCGATGGCGGTGGCGATCCAGCCGGGGCTGTGATGGTCCGTGTCGGGCCGGCGCAGCTCGAACCACTCGTGGAGATCGCGGCTCAACTTCCTGTCCGCGCTGACGACATCCCGCTCGGCCGGCCGGGCGGCGGAGCCCTCGGCAGCGAGACCTAGGCAGGTGAGCGCTTCGATCACGAGGTCCTCAAGCGCCCGATGCCCGGTGGGGTGGTCGGGTGAGCTCAGTTCGAAGTCGACGTCGCTGCCACGTCCGAGGACTCCCTGCGCGCACGAGCCGCGCAAGATGAGCTCCAACCCCTCCAGTCCCAGGACGGCTTGAACAGTCCGGGCAATGCGGGCGGTGGCTTCCTCGGCGGCCTCGGCACGCTCACATGCCGCATCTCACCCGCCGACGCCCAGCAGCGGCCAACGGGCGCTCGGCCGTGGAGAACAGGGCGAGAACCCATGACCGGCGGAACCGCTCCAGACCATGGCCGCAGTTGGTGAGGGCATCCAGCCGGTGAAGGAGATCCGCATAGGCGTCCTCACCCTGGTCTGCTCGCAGCCGTGAGGTCAGCACCGTGTGGAAGACACCGAGACCGGGCGGCAGAACGTCCTCGGCGAGATGACCCAGTCGGGCGGCACTCGCGGAATTCGGCCCCGAGGCGGGCAGTTCACTCGCGAGCGTCAACTCGATGCCCCGGCGACGCACCTCCCGCACGGTCAGCCCGGCCGGCAGCCAGGCGGCGAGTATGGACTCGAACCCATCCAGCGGCGGCTCCTCGCCGCTCCCCGCCGTAAGGCGCCTTCTGAGTCCCAGATCGCGTCCGAGCAGGTCGGACCACGCGATGTCCCACTTCATCACGGTCAGCGCACCGGGGGCGGCGGTGCCCGCCGGGACGAGCAGAGCGTCCTCCCAGTCGATCAGGACCGTCCGGCCGCTCTTCCGGAACATGCTACGCGGAATGCACCCGGACGCCTCCATACCGCGTCCCAGCACCGCCAGGAGGAGATGCTCGATCTCCTCCGTTGACAAGCCGGCCAGGCCGTCCGTTGAGGCGGAGAGCGGGATCCCGAGGTAGGGCGACACCAGAGCCGCCTTACGGTCGTCCAGCGGCACCAGGTCGGGCACGCACACCTCGATGCGCCCGAACTCGCTCACCGCGAGCGCACCCAGGCGACGCGCCGCCTCCGCAGCGAGGGCGCGCTCCGCGTGCGCCGCCGCCCACGACCGACGCTTGGCCACAAGGTCTCGGCCGTCATGGCGCAGCTGCCGCACGGCACCGGTGATGTCACCGAGTTCCGGATCGTCGAGCTCATGCCCTGCGTCGTCGCCGGCGAACACCGCCCGGATCGCCGCAGCGATGCCCAGCGAACCATCCGCATCCCCAGGCAGCCTGCTCACCCCACTCTCTCCCGAGTGCCGTACGGCAGGCTTGCCACCGTAGCCGTTCCATCACGCTGTGTTCGATCGAATTTGCGGATTCGACTCAAGGGGATGCGGAGTGCCTGCTTCCTCGCGAGGTGGAGGAACTCGTGGGGATGGCTGATGATCACTCAGGATGATCTACACCCAAGGTCCTTGAGCGGACCGGGTTCGCTCTGCGGCGCCCTTAATCAGGCCGCCGGCTGTGTGGGGCATGGGATACTCGGCAGACGGCGCCGACCGCTCGACGGGGTGGTGCTGTGCGACTCCCGTGGCCCGTCCGCGGATCCGCCCTCTCACAGAAGTGCTCCTTCGATCTATGCCTACGGTCCTCTCTGTCGCCGACGCGCTGCGCGAGCGCTTCGCACAGGCGATCTCCACTGCGTTCCCCGACGCCGCGGACAGCGACCCCCAGCTGCGACGAAGCGACCGCGCCGACTTCCAGGCCAACGGCATCATGAGCCTGGCCAAGCCACTGCGGGCCAACCCCCGCGAGGTGGCCGCGCGCGTGCTCGAGAACCTCGGCCCTGACCAGGTGATCGCGAACCTGGAGGTCTCCGGGCCTGGCTTCATCAACGTCACCGTCACTGACGCCACCATCCTCGAGCGCCTGGCCGCCCGTGCGGCCGACGCCCGACTCGGTGTCGGCAGCAACGCCGAGGCCGGCGTCACGGTGATCGACTACAGCCAGCCGAACATCGCCAAGGAGATGCACGTCGGCCACCTGCGCTCCACGATCATCGGGGACGCGCTCGTGCGCTCCCTCGAGTTCACCGGCGAGAAGGTCATCCGGCGCAACCACCTCGGGGACTGGGGCACCCAGTTCGGCATGCTCATCCAGTACCTCATCGAGCACCCCGCCGAGCTCGACGAAGGCACCGAGTCGGACGACTCCGGTCCGTCGATGTCCTGGCTCAACCGCCTCTACAAGGCGTCGCGCGCCAACTTCGACAGCGACGCCGACTTCGCCGACCGGGCCCGCCGGCGCGTCGTCGAGCTGCAGGCCGGCCACGCCGAGACCGTCGCATCCTGGCAGGGCATGGTCGACGAGTCGAAGGTCTACTTCGAAGCCGTCTACGCCCGCCTAGGCGTCCTCCTCGAGGACGCCGACACCGTCGGCGAGAGCTACTACAACCCGATGCTCGCCGACGTGTGCGCCGACCTCGAAGCCTCCGGCGTCGCCGTCCGCTCAGACGGAGCCCTGTGCGTCTTCTTCGACGACATCAAGGGCCCCAACGGCGAACCGACCCCGCTCATCGTCCAGAAGAGCGACGGCGGCTACGGCTACGCCACCACCGACCTCGCCGCCATCCGCGACCGCGTCGGCATGCTCGGCGCCAACCAGCTCCTCTACATCGTCGACAGCCGCCAGGCCCTGCACTTCCAGATGGTCTTCGAGACCGCCCGCCGCGCCGGCTGGCTCCCCGACAACGTCCGCGCCCTCCACCTCGGCTTCGGCACCGTCCTCGGCAAGGACGGCAAGCCCTTCAAGACCCGCTCCGGCGAGACCGTCCGCCTCATGGACCTCCTCGACGAAGCCGTCGACCGGGCCCGGACCGTCGTCGCCGAGAAGAGCCCCCAGCTCGCCACCGAGGAACTCGAAGACCGTGCCAAGCAGGTCGGCATCGGCGCGGTCAAGTACGCCGACCTCTCGACCTCCCGCACCCGCGACTACATCTTCGACGCCGACCGCATGGTCTCCCTCAATGGCGACACCGGCACCTACCTCCAGTACGCCTACGCCCGCATCCAGTCCATCCTGCGCAAGGCCCCCGACGGCGTCACCCCGACCGCCCACCAGGACCTGGCCCTGGAGCCGGCCGAACGCGCTCTCGGCCTCCTCCTCGACGAGTTCGGCACCACCATCGACCTGGTCGCCGAGACCTTCGAACCCCACCGCCTCTGCGCCTACCTGCACAGCCTCGCGGCGGCGTACACCACGTTCTACGAGCACTGCCCCGTCCTCAAGGCCCCCAGCCGCGAGGTCATGGAGACCCGACTGCTGCTGTGTCAGCTCACCGGCCAGACCCTCCGCCAGGGCATGGACCTCCTCGGCATCGGAACCCCCGAGCGCCTGTAGAACAGACGCCCCTGCGGGTCGGACAGGTACCCACCTGTCCGACCCGCAGGGGCGCTCGCGCCCACGGTCCGGCTACCCCTCTGCCCTTGGGAATCGGGAAGTCCCGGAATCCCAAGGGCAGGTGACTGTGGTGGCTATCGACCCCGGTTGAGAGTTATCGGCAGCCCAAGCAGCATCCCCGACTCAGAGCCCGATCCAGGGGGCGAGCGAGTCCCAGGCCATGCCGCACAGCCGCTGGGAGCGCTCGCGCACGAACTCCACGGTCCAGTCCTCCTCGCGCTCCGCGAGGGCTGCGACCAGCGGCAGATAGCGCGCTCGGCGGATGATGGCCTCCGCTCCTTCGCCGATCTCGATACCCTCGTGGGCCGCCTGCGCGAGCGTCCTTTCCGCCTCCTCGACAGTCGTCGCGGAGAGCGCCCGGAACATCAGCCGCTTGATCGGCCACGAGCGCTGATGGGCGGAGGAGTTCTCGACCCTGGGAAGCAGCGTCAGGTTCCCGAGCACGTGGACGGTGGTCGACTCGTCATAGAGCCTTCCCTCCCACCCGCTCGCGCCGGACCCCTTCGGGGCCACATGCTCGATCGTGGAGAACGCCTCGTCATGCCAGCGCTCCAGGTTGAGGGTGCTCAGGACTCCCTGCCTGCCGATCGTGACCAGGCCGGGCCGCTCCCTGTCGGGAGTCGAGTCGTTGGAGGCCGCGAGGAGCAGGAGCTTGGTGAGCTGCCGCGAGCTCGAGTAGACAGGTGTCTCGGCCGCGCGTGCCACCCATCGGTCCTTCTCGCCGAGCCCCTCCTCCTGGAGCTGTTGGCGGAAGTAGGCCAACATCTCCTCGATAGGGGGAACCTCGGTGAGCTGCCGGCCGAACCGCATGAACCGCGGCGCACCTTCGGCGGATGCCGGGAGACCCATGAGCTTGCGGTACTTGTTGTCGATTCCATTGGTGCTGCCGAAAGCACCTCGCCAGAGGCCGTAGAAGGCGCCGCAGGCTCGGACGGCGGTTAGGAACTGACGGGCCCGCTCGTCGATGTTGTCCTGCGCCAGCCGGTGCGAGGCGTAGTACCGGGTGAGCGGCGCGACCACGATCTCGTGCTTGGCCTCGCTAAGCACCTGGGCACACAATGCAGCCTGCTTTTGCAGCGCGTCATCCGTGCAGTCCGGCAACTTGTCCGGCTGAGCCCACGGACCGGAGACGAACTTGGTGACCTGGGCCAGAGCCTGCAGGAAGACCCGCCGCTCGGACTGGCCGGCCTCCTTGTCGAACGAGGTGCGCAGGTAGTGACGCTGCTCGCTGAGGCGCTTGCTGAGCCGGGTTCCGTCATTGAGCAGAGCGAACGGGATGAGGATGTTGTCCGTTGCGGTCTGCCGCTTGTCAGCGGATGACGCACCCTGTGCATCGAGGTACTTCTCGATGGTGTCGAAGTGGTTGTACGACTCCGAGTCGTGCCACTCCTTGAGCGGCTCGTTCTTAATGGCCTTGGGCTTGAACGTCTCGATCGCGGTGAGCGGCTGCCCAGTGGTGTTCAGCGCTTCGAACATGTCGAAGCCGTAGTCCTCGTGCTTGGACGTCACGACCGCCACGGTCACGCGGTTGAGCAGGTAGTTGGCGAAGACGATCAGCCGCAGAAGCGCCCCCAGGCGGTCGTCTTCCCGTGCGGCGTCGATCACGTAGTCGGGGAACGGGCTGTTGAACAGGCCCTCCTGGAGGACCTTGGAGTCCACCATGGCCTGAGCGGAGGGGATCTCGGCCTCGTCCTCCCGAGCCTGCCGCGACAGCGAGACGGCTTGGCGCAGCGTGCGACGGATGAGGACGCGCGTGAGCTCGAGATGCCTGTGAGCCTGGGCGTTGGCGTCTTCGGCTTCGCCCTCGACGAAGGGAACGTGCTTGTAGTCCTGGGAGATCGGCTCGTTGCGGCGGAACTGCCCGTACTGGTGCAGGTAGTACCCGATCGGGGATTCGTACCGCGCTTCGCCCTTATTGCGGGACCACACGTCGTGGAACGAGCGGATCATGCGAGGGTAGAAACGGAAGCTGCCCTCGCCGTAGCGCATATCCTCCTCGAAGGTGTCGGTGAGACGGACCGTCACATCGACTGCCTGGTTGAAACACCAGTCTCGGGCCTCACCTCCGTTCTTGGGGAGCCGATTCGCTCGAAGGCTGATTTCTTCGTGTAGGACAGTGGTCAGCAGGAGAAGGGTGGTCATCCGCTGCTGGCCGTCGATGATGCTCATGACCTTCGCGGGCACCATCGGTCGGTGGATCGGGTCCACGGTGCTGTACTGAAGGTCGCGCAGCGCGATTACCGAGCCGATGAAGCAGATCGATTCCGGGAACTTGGTGATCTGCTCCACGCCGTGGGCGACGTCGGCGATGAGGCGCTTGACCTTGTTGGACTCCCAGCTGTATGCGCGCTGGTACGGCGGGATATAGAGTCCCTGCCCGGTTTCGCTGAGGTACTGCGCCACGGTGTAGGGGGCGGCGTCAAAGATTTCTCGGGTTTCCAAATGAAGCTCCCGTGCATTTCGCGGTTCCGTTTGCCAGCCAGGCTCTCTTCGCGCGTTATCGCGGCTTTTCGGTTCCTCGGCTCACGCGGGCAGCCTGCGGCCCGGCGTCGCTGGAACACTTCACAGCTGCTGCGGTTCCTGCCGGCCCCCTCGCCACGTGTCCCCGGATGGGGGCACCTCTGCTTCCAGCCGTCCCCCTCGGTGTGCCCAACCCTGACCGTCGCGGCCTGCCGCTAATGGGTAGTCCACGACCAGTGATCACCCTAGACCGAGCGACTGACACGCATGAGTTCCTCTCGGAAAATCGCATACAAAAAACCGGGCATATCTGACATATGCCCCGAAATTTCGATGACTCGATTGCGGAACGCCGGTACGACGCCCGGCAGGCGAGTAGCGCACCGTGTCCGGCCGGGCGGTTTGGGTGAGCGCGCGTCGGCAGTCACTCCGGTTGGATAGGATCTCAGTGCACTCCTGGTGGAACGGATCATCCCGCCGAGGGGAGCCGCCAGGAGTGAGAGTCGGAAACGCGCCGAAACGAGGGGGCAACATGGTCGAGGGCCGTGCCGCAGAAGCAAAGATCGTGTACCTCGACTACAACGCCACAGCCCCGCTGCGCCCGGAGGCCCTCGAGGTAACGCTGGCCGCGCTCAAGAGCGTCGGCAACGCCTCAAGCATGCACCACTTCGGCAGAGGCGCCGCCGCCAGGGTCGACGGCGCGCGCCGCCAACTTGCCGATCTGCTCAGCTGCTCCCCTGGAGAGATCATCTTCACCTCGGGGGCAACCGAGGCGAACAACCTTGCCCTGCGGGCCGCGCTGGCCCGCGGCGGTGCACTGGTGACCACTGCGGTTGAACACCCTGCCGTGCTTGAAGCGGGGCGTGCGGTCACTGGAGGGGAGCTCGGTGATCTTGTCGTACTCTCCGTGGACGGCGATGGCGTCCTCGACCTGGAGGCGCTCCACGAGGCCCTCGACAGGCGGAATGTTGCCCTGGTGTCGGTCATGCTCGCAAACAACGAGACCGGAGTCCTGACCGACCTGGGCCCCATCGCCAAGGCCGCCCACGAAGTCGGCGCCCTGGTCCACACCGATGCGACGCAGTATGTCGGGCGGCTGCCCCTGGACCTTGCGGAGCTGGACGTCGATCTGCTGTCGCTCTCTGCTCACAAGTTCGGCGGCCCGCAAGGAGCGGGGGCGCTGTTCGTCCGCCGCGGCACCAACCTTCCGCACCGCCCCCTCCTGATCGGAGGCGGCCATGAACGCGGATGGCGAGCCGGAACCCTCAACGTGGCCGGCATCGCCGCGCTCGGCGCCGCAGCAGAGGCTGCCCGACGCAACCTGCCCTCGGAAGCCGCCCGAGTGTCCGAGCTGCGCGACAGGCTGGAAGCCGGTCTGACCGCCCGTGTGTCGGGCTGCCAGATCAATGCAGCGAGGGCGTCTCGCCTTCCTGGTGTGACTAGTGTCACCTTTCCGGGAGTGCCGGCCGACGCGGTGCTCGCCGCCATGCCACACGTAGCGGCATCGGACGGCAGCGCCTGCTCATCGGGAGCGCCGGGCCCGAGCCATGTCCTGCTGGCAATGGGCCGCAGCCGTGAGGACGCGGACTCCACTGTGCGCTTCTCCCTGGGATACGCCACCACCGCGGAGGACGTCGACCGAGCAATCGACGCGACTGCTGCCGCAGTCGAGCAAACCCGATTGCTGATGGCCGCTACCGCCAAACAGTGACCGACGTTATCCCTTAGCCCTTCTTTCCTGCGATTGACCACCGAGAGGCATCCCCGAATGTCAGACAGCCGGCTCGCTGAGGCCGTCGAGCTCAATTTCAACCGCCACGAGACCTTCGCGCCGCGGTTCGGTTGGATGCACAAGGCTTACACGCAGGTCAAGGACCACCCCGACATTTTCTACCGCGAGGACGCCCCCGTCCTGCTCGGCGTCGGCCGGAACATGGTCAACGCGATGCGCTACTGGTCGAAGGCGTTCAAGCTGACCCAGGAACACGCGCATACCGACCCGTCCAAGAAGGCACGCCAGTCCGCACCGACATGGCGCGCACGCTGGTTGCTCGACGAGCACGGCGCGGACCCGTATCTCGAGGACACCGGCAGCCTCTGGCTGCTGCACTGGTGGCTGCTCTCCGCCGAACCGGACTCCAAGTGCCAAGCACCCAGCTGGTACGTGATGTTCAACCTGGCGCCCCGCTCCCGAGTCACGACCGCAGAGATGACGAGCGTCATCACGCGCTTCGTGCATGAGAACTTCGATGAAGAGAAGTGGCGGGCTGCGGAGTCGGTCAATCGTGACGTGGACTGCCTGGTCAAGATGTACGCCCTGGACCAGGAGTTCAACCCGCTGTCTCCGGGAAGCTTCGAGGACCTGCTCATGTCCCCGTTCAGGGAGCTCGGACTGCTGGAGGGGCAGGGCAAGGGCAAGCAGCGGACCTGGCGCTTCACCAGCGGATCACGGTCGAACCTGCCCGCGCCGGTGCTCGCCTACGCCTGCCTGGACTACGCCTCTCGGCTCGCCCCGAATGCTGGCTCGATCACGCTGGCACGGCTGGCCGCAGAAGAAGGGTCACCGGGCCGCGTATTCCGCATGCGGGAGCCTGAGTTGACCAAGGCCATCGAGTCTGTGATCAATGACCACCCTGACCTCCAGCTGGTCGAGGCCCTCGGTCAGAGGAGCCTCGCCTACCGCAAGCCGCCACAGGCACTCGCGTGGGACATCTTGGATGAGTACTACGGCCGCGTCCGGGAACGGGACGGATTCCCCAGCCCGGACCAATGGACCGAGATGTACCCCGGGCTTGCCAAAACCGCGGTGAGCAGTCCGCGTAAGAAGACTTCACAGCAGGCCGAGGAGCTGGTGTTCGGCGAGGAGAACTCCTGATCATGACGACGAAGACCAAGCAGCGCTCCCGCCAGAGCACGGACAGCTTCCAGCTCCCGAAGGGCATCGCCCTGGTCGGATCGGAGCTGCGGTCCACCAACCTCGAACGTGACGTCCGCGAGCGCCACCTGAACTCGCCCTACGTCGGCGCGCGCGCCCTCGATGTCCTTGAGCGTGTCACCAACGCAGTCGGCGAGCTCGGACGCACCCGCGCGTGGTCTTTCACCGGCCCCTACGGCTCCGGTAAGTCCACGCTCTCCAACCTCTTCGACGCCTTCCTCGGACACGACAAGGCTCGCCGTGCCGAGGCAGAAGCGGCCGTTGCGGCAACCAGCCCCGGGTACGCCGCCCGGCTGTCCCGCGTCCGGGACGAGATGACCGCGGACGGCTTCCTCGGTGCTGTTGCTACGGCCCGTCGTGAACCGCTTGCCGCATCGATTCACCGAGCCCTGCAGACCGCAGTCGAGCGCAGGTGGAAGAAGCGGCCCCCGAAGGCCGTTGCCCAGGCCCTTGCCGCGTGCGCCGAACGGGAGGTCCCGACGGCGCAGAGCCTGTTGGATGCCGTCACCGTGCTGTGTGACGCGGCCCCTGTCCTGCTGATCCTCGACGAGTTCGGCAAGACACTCGAGTACCTCGCCGCGGCCGGCGACACCGGAGACGCCGACAGCGACGTCTTCCTGCTCCAGATGCTGGCAGAGAAGGGAGCAGGCCGCTCTGGCCTGCCGCTGTTCATCTTCACGCTCCAGCACCTGGCGTTCACCGACTACGCAGCGCGATCCAGCTCCGTCCAGACCCAGGAATGGGCGAAGATCCAGGGCCGGTTCGAGGACATCACCTTCGCGCCGAACCTCGGCGACGCCGTCCACCTCATGCGCCGACGCCTCGACCTGTCCGCCGTGGCCGAGTCGGGCCGCGCACTTATCGAGGCCCAGGCAGAAGCTGCCGCGAAGGCGTGGAGGGAGGGGCACGCACTCAATTCCGTCGTCGACATCTCGGCCGAGATGTTCGCCGGCCTCTACCCCCTGCACCCGCTGACCGCTGTCGCGGCCCCGTTGCTCGCCTCCCAGATCGGCCAGCATGACCGCAGCCTCACCGGCTTCCTCGCCAGTGACGAGCCCCACACGGTCCGGCGGACAATGGAGACGCTGTCCTCGGACACGCCCGAGCGCGCCTCGACGGTTCGCCTCCCGCAGCTGTACGACTACTTCTTCGCATCGGGCCGCACCACCATCCTGGCCTCGGCCAACGCCAGCCGCTGGCTCGAGGTCGACATGCGGCTCAACGAGGCCCACGGCCTGCCCAACGAGGACCAGGAAGTCCTCAAGGTCATCGGCATCCTGAACCTCATCGACGCAGACGGTCTCCTGCGCGCAACGCCCGGCATGATCCAGTTCGCGCTCAACGACCCACTCGACGCCAACGACCCGGACCGCTTCGCAGCCCTGCAGAAGAAGCTGGACAAGCTCGTCCAAGACGGCTTCGTGGTTCACCGCGCCTACAGCAACGAGTACCGCGTCTGGCAGGGCACCGACGTCGACATCGAAGCCCGGGTCCGCGAAGTCGCCACCCGGATCAAGCCGGCGGATGTCGTCGACTACGTCAGCAAGCACCTCGGCACTGTCCTTCCCGCCGCTGTGGTGGCCGGCAAGCACAGCCAGCAGACCGGAATGCTGCGCTACTTCGTCACAGCGGTCAGCCACGAAGGCGAGAAGATCGACGGCCCTGAGGTGGTCAAGGACGCCGCAGATGGCCTCATCGTCTACCACCTCGGCACCCTCGACACCCGGCCTGCCGTCAACTCGCCCCTTCCTGTACTGATCGGCGTCACCGAGAACCCCGAACGGGTCCTTCAAGCCGGAATCGACCTCGTCGCGCTCGAGGAACTCCTCGACGACGACACCATCGACCACGTCGCATCCCGGGAGATCGCCGAACGCGCAGCAGAGATCTCCCAGCTCATCGGAGCGCAGCTCGACGAGGCGTTCAACCCCCTTAGCCCGCAAGCCACCTGGCACCTCTGGAACACCGCTGCCGACGTCGGCAAAGCGCCCGACGCAGCTCTCGAAGCGCGCAGCTACGCCAGCCTCGCCTCCCAGGCATGCGAACTCGTCTACCCGCACACCCCACGCATCCGCAACGAGATGGCCGGCCGTCACCAGCTCACCAGCAACGGCTCGCGAGCCCGTCGCGAGGTGCTCACCGCCATGATCCAGCGATCGGGCGTGCACCTCCTGGGCTTCGACCCTGACAACTACTCCGCAGAACGTGCGATGTACCACGGAGTTGTCGAGTACCTAGGCCTCCACCGCGTCGCGGGGGAGAGCGGTAACGCTGTCGACGCCGACACCATCCTCACCCACGGAATCTCCAGGCCCAGCAAGGAGACCAACGCCGAAGCCAACGTCACCGAAGTCTGGGACACCCTCGAGGCAGCGCTGACCAAGGCCACCCGGCCGACCCCTCTGGGCGATATCTACGAGAAGCTCATGGCACCGCCCTTCGGTGTCAAGGCCGGCGTCGTCCCGGTTCTCGTGGTCACCGCGCTGATCCTTCGCAGCGACGACATCGCACTGTTCGAGGACGGCAACTACTGCCAGCGGCTGACCCCGGAGATCATCGAGCGGCTCAACGTCAACCCGGACCGCTTCATGGTCAAGGCCGCACCCGTCGGCCGCGGCCAGCGCCGCCTCGTGGTCGAAGGACTCGCTAAGGCCCTCAACATCACCGCGCCGCGATCGCGCTCGGCCCGCAACCCCATGCTCCTGGCCGTCACCCGGACGATCCTCGGCCGCTACATGGCCCTTGACGACTTCGCCAAGGCTACCAAGCGTCTGAGCGCGCCGGCGCTGAAGCTCCGGGACGTCCTGAAGGAAGCCACCGACCCCGACGAGCTGATCTTCACCGCCCTGCCCCTCACTCAGGGATCCGAGCCCGTCCTGGCCGAGACCGCCAAGGACGAACAGGCAGCCAAGACGTACGTCGCGAGCCTCGTCGCCGCCCTCGACGAGCTTTCCGGCGCGAGCGCCGCCCTGCGCCAGCAGCTCGTCGCGGCCCTCGCAAAGGAATTCCGTCTTCCTGCCGAGATCGGCGAACTCCGCGCCGGTCTCGCCGAACGCCTTCGCGGGTTCGCCAACGCGCCCCTCGAACTCAGCCTGCAGGGCTTCGTCTCGCGCGTTCTCGACGAGAACCTGCCGGACGAGGACTGGCTCGAGCCGATCACCATCCGTCTCCTCAACAAGGCCCTCGTCAACTTCACCGACCGCGACACGGATGCCTTCCCGGCCAAGGTGAACGAGGTCGCCCGCGCCCTCGACCGAGTCAGCCACCTCTACGAGACAAACGACGAGCCGGAGGCCGTCCGGAAGCCGGCCTCGCGGAGGCAGATCGACACCCGCCTTCTCACGCTCACCACCCCCCAGGGCACCGAGGAACGCACCCTCATCCACGTGCCGAAGCAGTCACGCAAGGCAGCCGACAAGCTCGTTGTCAGTGTCATCAGGCAGGCTGAAGAGGCGCTCGGCCCGGACGGCGCCCGCATTCTGCTCGCCGCCCTCGCCGAACGCCTGGCCGCCGCCAGCACCGACGCGGCCCCCGAGACGAAGGAGAAGCTGTGAGCGACACCAGCTCCGGCACCAAGAAGCGCCACGTACTCGGCCTGTCCGGGGGCAAGGACTCCTCAGCCCTCGCCATCCACATGCGCGACCGGGTACCCGACATGGAGTACTTCTTCTGTGACACCGGCGCCGAGCTGCCCGAGACGTACGAGTACCTCAACCGCCTTGAAGCCGCGGTCGGCAAGCCGATCGTCCGATTGAACGCCAGCCGAGACTTCGACCACTGGCTTGAGGTCTACCAGGGCACCCTGCCCAGCCCCCAGATGCGCTGGTGCACCAAGAACCTGAAGATCAAGCCGCTGGAGGAGTGGGTCGGCGACGACGAGGTGATCTCCTATGTCGCCATCCGGGCAGACGAGAACCGCCTGGGCTACGTCAGCACCAAGCCGAACATCACCGCGGTCTTCCCGTTCCGCGAAGATGGCATCGACCGCGCCGGCGTAGACAGGATCCTCGATGAGGCCGGCATCGGCCTGCCGGCGTACTACGAGTGGCGCACCCGCTCCGGCTGCTACTTCTGCTTCTTCCAGCGCAAGCACGAGTGGGTCGGACTCAAGGACCGCCACCCGGACCTCTTCGAGAAGGCGATAGCTTACGAGGAGAAGGTCAACTACCGGCACACTGCGATGCAGGGCCGGCAGTACACCTGGTCCCAGGGCGAATCCCTGCACGACCTGATCGAGCGCCGCGAGGAGATCGAAGCCAAGCATCAAGCAGCCCTGGAGAGGGCGGCCACCCGCATAAGGCCGAACCGACCGCTGCTCGAGATCCTCGCCGATGCCCACGACGAGGACGACGACGAGGCAGGTTGTTCCGTCTGCCACCTGTGAGAGAACACCTGAGCCCCGTTGCGGCCGACGACAGCCGTCTGTAACGGGGCTCAGGTGCAGCCGACGGCGCTCGCAGCAACTCAGCCGCGCCGCCAAGATCCAGTACGGCACGTCGGAGAGCGATATCGTTTGGGAGCCCGCACGTGAGCCGGGCCTGAGTAGACGATGCTCCCCGGAGAAACACTGGTCATGGCCGCACAGCTGCCCTACCTGGTCGGCCACACCGAGATCGCCGCCCTGTTTGGCATCGAGCGCCAGACGTCTCAAAAGTGGCGGACCGACGGCATCCTCGGCGAGCCCGACCTCATCGCGTCCGGGAACCCCTACTGGCTGCTCCACACGGTACTTCAGCTCGACGGGCACAGTGGTCGGGAAATCACCGAAAGGCGACTGGCGCAGTACAAAGCAACGATCCCTGGCGGATACAGCTTCACGGACTCGAAGGAGCTTCCGGCGCTCGCAGGGATCAAGGAAGCGGCTCTCGTCCTGAGGGTCGACGAACGAGCCATCGCTCGATGGCGGAACCGGCGGACGATTGCGGACGAGGATCTCAAACTATCGGGGTCACCGCTCTGGCTTCTCGACACGCTCATCGCTGATGCCCAAGCCCGCGGCCGGGCGGTTGATGCAGAAGCACATGCAAGGCTGCTCGCCGGTGAGAGGTTGAGTCAGAAGCCGCGAGGCCGTAAGGCGGCCTTGGGAAGATAGTCAGGCTGGATGCCGCAGCCCGGGTTGGTGATGACGTTACGTCATGCACCAGCCAGAGTCACACAGCCCGTCGTCGTCGACGACGGGAGGTTCCCCCGATATCGCCTCGGCCAGCGGACGGCCGTAGCGGGTTAGGTACACCGGGTCCCGGCCGAGAGCCTTCCGCCGGCGGTTGACCAGTTCCTCGATGTGCACCGACTGGGCGAAGAGATCGGGCTCCAGCGACCGTTGACGGCGCCAATCCCCAACCGTGCGAAAGGGGCAGAAGAAGCACGAGCTCTTCGGAGGGACGGGCAGCCCCGCTTCCTCGATGAGGCGCACACAGTCCGTCCTCCGAAGCCCGAGGTCCAGGAGCGGATACTCGATCAGCTCATACGGTTCGCTGCGCCTGCGATTCGCACGATGGACCTCGTCGACGGAAATTCCGATGCCCACGTGCGCTGGCGCACCGGTCGTGGCGCCGTGTTCGCGAAGCCACCGACCGATCACCTTGATCTTGAAATCGGCCGTGCAGGACCTTCTCCCTGGTGCCCCGTTCGCCATGCGAACGGGGATCGGGATGGAACGAGTGTCGGGTCTGCTGAGGCATTGCACCAGCGTTTCGGACTCCCCATCGCGCCGAAGCCTTCGGAGCTGCCTGAGATCGATCCCGGCGCTGAAGGCGAACGGAACTGCGATGTCTCGCACGTACGTGAGCGTGGCCGGGTGCTCGCTATCGTCGCCGACGTTCGCGAACAGGAACGTCGGGTAGTCGATTTCACGGCGAGCTGCGAGGACGAGTAGCGCAGTGGACTGAACGCCGCCCCCGTAGGACACCGCTCTCAATGGGCCGGCCGTCCGCTCTCCACGCCCGGACATCGCATCTACTGAAGGTTGACCCATGGAGGCTCCCAGGTTGATCAATCGAACCTGAGATGCTCTATGGATGATGATCGAATAGATCAAGTGTTTATCTCGCATGGCTCGATGTCCCGCACCACCGATCCCTTGATCCCTTGGGTGGCGAAGCCGGACATAGCGTGGACCTGCGAGTGCGGCAAGGCGGTTGCTCGGCTGAACCGGCGAAGATGGCGGCGACCCCCGCAGTTGGTATCTGCAGGGTCAAGCGCGGCGGCCAGGGGGAGAACAGGCTCGTCGGCGGAGCATTTGAGGAGATGGCCGTAAAGGTTGATGGTGACGGCGAGCATGGCGTGGCGCAGGGCCTTGCGCTGGGCGGCGATCCAGTGCTTAGCGGGCCGTGCTGGCTTAGAGTGTGGACGACCGTCGGCTCGCCGGACGCCGGTGACCCGGGGACGAGCTGAGCGGCAGGGGCGAGGAGTGCTCTACCCGGCCGTCGACTGCGCCCTCTTGTCCTGTGGGTTCCCCTACAGGAACCCGCAGGAAATCCACTGGAGGCGCGCGAGTTGGCCCGCTAACGTGCCCGCATGCCGAAGAACCCGAAGCCGCCCCGTGGCGAGGAGCAGGCTGCCGAAACGCTGGTCAACCATGTTCTCGGCACCGAGACGCGTTTGCGCGACGACAACTCCAAGCCCGGCATGCCCGATCTCCTGCTCGCGGCGCCCAGCTACCCGGAGCCGACCATCGCGGTGGAGATCACCTCCACCACCGACCAACAGCAGGCCAGGCTCTGGGGCTTCATCGACAAGAAGTACTCCGACGAGGTCTACATTGAGTTGTCCATGGGCTGGTTCGTCGAGTTCCGGCCGGGCGCCCCGGTCGGCGAGGCCGAGGCGAAGCAGCTCGTACGCGTCCTCGCGGACCTGGAAGCCAGGGGCGTCGAGCGGGTCAGTGTCCGCGACTGGGACACCGAGATGCCCGCAAACACCCCTGCCCCCGAGCACATCACCCGCCTTCGGGCGCTCGGGCTGCGGGCTGTCGCCCAGATCGGATCCGGCCCCGAGGTGCGAGGCCGGATCATCCCGTCCACCATCGCCACCGGCACAACGCCCGCCACCGCCGAGGCGGTCACCCCGTACATCGACGCTTTCCTGCTGACCGGCACCGCTGGCAACAAGCTCGGCAAACTCCAGCGCGCCAAGGACGACGGCCTGCACACCGTGCTTTTCATCTGGGCAGACTCCTCTCACCTGAGTATCGGCATGGCACTTGACAAGGCCTTCCTGCCCGGCGGCGACCCGAAGGTGCCGCAACAGGTGGACGAGGTGTGGCTGGCGAGCTACTTCGCCCGGCACACCCTGTTCCGGTGGACCAGGACGGCCGGGTGGGCAGTAGTCCCGGTGCACGGCGCGGTCACCACCACCAACCCGCAAGCGGAGTAGCCACACTGATCACTGGCGCGGGGCTGCTGCTGCCGGAGGAATCCGATGACCGCCCCCAGCCCCAGTCGACTCCGCCCGCCACCGCGCCGTCCGCACCGGAGCCGGGCAACCCTCATCACCCAGGACACCCAGGCCAAGCTTCTGACCCGGGAGAAGACGCAGGGCGAGCGTGCCGCCATCCGAAAGCTTGTCGGCGACCTCGGTCCACCGACGCCGCAGAACTCACCACCTGGGTCGAGACGCAGTGCACCGGCGAGCAGGCTGCCCTCAGAGAGATCGAGCGCCAGGAGCGGCCGCCGCGCAGCGCGAGCAGCAGGCTCTGGACCATCTCAACCAGGCAGTCCAGCACGCTGGCCTGAGAGGGCGTTTGATCTCGTGAGTTCCATGATGTCGGGTTCAGGTGCCTCGCCAGGTGGGTGTTGATTCGCCGGTGAGGCGGCGGGTCATGTTGTC
>NZ_JBSFWR010000138.1:0-18779 GCF_053594915.1 Kitasatospora sp. NPDC002543
ACGCCACACGCCACTACCTAAAGTCACCGGCATTGGGTCTAGGGCGTGTCTGACAATTGGCGTCGCACGCCCGGCGGGAATTGTCAGACACGCCCTAGCGTCACCCCAGGGTCAACAGGTCCAGCACGTCCGCCCGTTCCTCCTCCAGGGCGGACAGCGCCAGCAGCACCCCGGCCGCGCCGGTGTGGAGGTCCGCCGAGAAGCGCCGCAGCCGCATCCCCGGCACCAGCAGCCCCTCCGGCCGGGCCACCAGGTGCCACTGGAGCTTGCGCACCTGCCCGAGCACGGCCTCCCGGGCCGCCGCCCCGCCCAGCCGGTCCAGCGCCAGCGTCAGCCCGACCCGCCCCCGGAACAGCCCCGGCTCGCGGATGAACCCGGGCGCGCAGACCTTTCGCACGTCCGCCAGGAAGGCCTCCCCGCCCGGCAGTTCCGCGTGCTCCAGGAACTCCCGCACCACCAGCGCGATCCCGCTGCTGCCCCGGTCCAGGTAGGCCAGCCGGCGCCCCGCCTCCAGCACCTGAAGGGAGCCGTCGGGCACCCGCACGCAGCGGGCCACCGCCCGCTCCAGCGCCGTGCGCGCGCAGTCCAGCAGCCACCGCTCGCCGGTCCGTCGGTACAGCCGCAGCTGGAGCAGCGCGATGCCCGCCGACCCGTACAGCAGCCCGGCGGCCGCCGGCTCGTCCAGCCCGGGCACCGGAGCGCCGCCCAGCGCCGCGGCCAACTCCCGGGCGTCGTCCAGCGCGTGGGCCAGCTCCCGGGGGCTGTCCAGGGCCTCGGCCAGCCGCAGCCGGGCGAGCGCCGCGCCGGCCCGGCCGCCGAACAGGCCCGCCTCCCGCGCCGGACGGGCGGTGCGGGCCCGTTCGACCAGCTCCGCGGCCGCCTCCGTCCGGCCGATCCGGGCCAGCACCAGCGCGGTGCCGAGCGGGCCGTCGTACAGCCCGCCGGCCCCCGGGCGCCCGGCCCGTCGGCGCACGGCCGCGACCAGCCAGTCCGCGTACTCCTGCGGCCAGTCGGCCCCGGTCCGGTGCAGCGCGTGGAGCACCCCGGCCGCGCCGTGCGCCACGCCCGTGCCGCCGTCGGCGAAGCCGGCCACATCGCCGGGGAAGAGCCGGTCCGGCCGGTCCGGGGTGGCCCCCGCGTGGATGCCCGCGACCAGCTCCCGGCGGGCCGGGCCCAGCGCGGGCCCGTCCAGCAGCTCCCGTCCGCGCCGCTCGGTCACCGACTCCACCGACGGCAGCACCGCTCCAGGGCGCACCGGCCCCTCCTCCGGTCCCAGTCCGAACCACTCACGGGCCCGCCGTTCCAGCGCCGGGAGCTTGCCCGGGTCTCGGTCGGCGAGCTCCATCACCGGCATCAGCAGCATCAGCCAGGTGACCCACAGCAGGTAGCGGTCCGCCTCGGCGCCGTCCAGCCCGGGCGGTACGCGCGGTCCGGCCGCACCGGCCGTCGGCACCCGCCGGTCGTCCAGCGCGGCCGCGTACTCGAAGTCGACCAGCACCACGGAACCGTCCGGCCGGAGCACCACGTTGGCCGGGTGGAGGTCCCCGAACCGCACGCCGCGCGCGTGCAGCGCGCCGAGCGCCTCCTCCAGCCCCGCCACCACCCCGCCCACCCACCGGGCGTACTCGGCGCGCTGCCCGGCGGTGCAGTTCTGGTGCACCAGCGGGTAGCGGCGGATCGCCTCGGCGAACAACTGGACGCCCTCGATGTGCTCCTGCACCAGGAAGGTGTGCTCCCAGACCGTGCGCACCTCGTGCAGCCGGGGCACGCACGCCAGCCCGGCCAGCCGCTCCAGCGCCCACTGCTCGCGCCGCAGCCTGGTCAGCGCGTCCGTCCCGGTGCCGTCCAGCCCGGTGTGCGGGCGGGCCTCGCGCAGCACCACCCGCTCGCCGCCGGGCCGTTCGGCGAGGTAGATGCCGCCGGCGTTGGAGAACTGGAGCACGTCGACGATCCGGTAGGGCAGGTCCCCGCCGGCCGCCGACCGGGCGGCCAGGTACGGGCGCAGCGCGGCCGGCGGCTCGACCCACCCGGGCAGCCGGAAGACCGGCTCGCGCGGGTCCGGCACCAGCGTGCCGGACGGATCCCGCAGGGCCGGGACGGTCCGGCCCGTCGCGTCCTGGCACCACAGCTCGACGAAGGCCCCGTAGCGGGCGTACACCGGGGCGTTCCCGATCCGCAGGTCGGTGAGCACGTACGGCCCGGGGACGCCGTCCAGCGCCTGCGCCAACTCCTCGGCCAGCGTGAGGAACTCGCCCTCGGTGGCCGGGTAGACGGTGATGAACTTGCCGCTGCCGCCCCGGCCCATGTACTTGCCGTTCGTCACCCGCAGCGCCGCGGGGCTGCGCAGGAACTTGAACGCCGTCCGGCGGGCGAGGCAGATCCGCGCGACGGCGGCCAGCGTCCGCTCGGCGCCGTCCGGCGCCGCCGACACGTGCAGCTTCCAGCCCTGCTCCGGCAGGCGGGCGGCGTCGGGCCGCAGCGCCGTCCACAGCCCGCGCCGCTCCCGCCGCCAGCCCTCGGGCGGCTCGCCGAGGCCGAGCGGGTAGCGCTCCGCCCGGTCGCGCAGCCGTCCGGGGGTGTCGTAGTACGTCGGGTCGGCGAGGCAGTACAGCTGGGTCTCGTGGGCGCCGGCCAAGGCGGGCCTCCTGTTCCGGAGTTCGTTCGGGGTCTTCCGGGGCCTTCCGGGGTCTTCCGGGAGCGGGCGGGTCCGGCGGCGGGGTTCAGACGGCCGGGAGCAGCGCCGGTCCGCGCCGGACCGGCGGCGCCCAGGTGACCACGGCCGCGCAGAGCGCGATGGCGAGGGCCAGCACCGCGAAGGTCCGGGTGCCGCCGACCGAGCCGAGCAGGGCGCCGCCGACCAGCGGGCCGAACGGCTGGACCAGGGTGGACAGGAATCCGGCCGCGCTCTGCACCCGGCCGATCCGGTCGCGCGGCGCGGCCAGCAGCATGCCGGAGACGAAGCCGATGCTGGCGACGGTGGACAGGCACATGCAGACCGCGCAGAGCAGCCCGATCAGCAGCGGGGCCCGGGTCAGCACCAGCACCCCGGCGGTCAGCGCGGAGGCCCAGCAGGCCAGCGCGACCAGGCTGCCGTCCCGGGCCCGGGCGCTGAGCCGGGGGGCCAGCAGCGCGCCGGCCAGGGCTCCAGCCGCGGTGCAGGAGACGACGGTGCCGCCGCCCAGGCCGGAGCGGCCGCCGTCGGAGGCCACGGCCAGGGTGGCGAACATCAGGGCGCTGAACGCGAAGTTCATCCCCAGGCCGAAGATCAGCAGCAGGGTGCGCAGGTAGGGCCGGCGCCAGATGAAGGCCAGTCCGGCGGTCAGCTCGGCCCGGCTGAACACCGGTCCGCTCGTCGCGGCGGGCCGTGCGCGGGTCCGGATCAGCGCCACGCAGACCGTGGACAGCAGCAGTCCCACCCCCTCGGCGAGGAACGGGAGCACCGGATGCCAGGCGAACAGCGCCCCGCCGCCGAGCGGCCCGACCAGCCGGGCGGCGGCGCCGCGCGCCTGCATCCGGGAGGAGGCCTCGCGGGCCTGGCCGGTGGGCACCACCGCCCGCAGCAGGGCGCCGGCCGCCGGCCCGTAGGCGCTGGAGATCAGCGCCCCGGCGGCGGCGACCAGCAGGACCAGCGGCAGCGGGGTGCGGCCGCGCAGCACGGCGACGACCAGGGCGGAGACCGCGAGCAGGCTGAGGACGTCGCAGATCCGCATCAGCCGGCGGCGCTCGATCCGGTCGGCGAGCACCCCGCCGGGCAGCATGGTGAGCAGCAGCGCGCCGACCGAGACGGTGCCGATGGCGCCCGCCCGGGCGGCCGATCCGGTCTCCCGCAGGACCAGCAACGGCAGCGCGATCGAGGCGAGTTGGGAGCCGAGCGAGGCCAGCAGTCCGCCGACCCAGAGCAGCCGGAAGTCCCGGTTGCGGGCGAGCGGGGTGGGTTCCATGGCCGTCCTCCGTGGTCGGGTGCCGCCGGGCGCTGCTGTCATCGGGCCGGGGCGGTCCCGTCGCGACGGGACCGCCCCGGAAGCCTTGCGGTGCCGACGGCCGGGGCGGCGGTGCGTCCGCCCCCGCGGACGGCACGGTGTGTCCGGACTCCGGTCAGACCGTGGTCTCGGCGCCGTGGACGTAGCTGATCAGGCTGAAGCAGATGCCGTCGGAGGACTCGCTCTGGATCTTCATCGCCTGGAGGTCCAGGACGTTGGCCACGTGCGCCTCGACCTCCGGGGTCTCCTCGCCGTTCTCGCCGACGTTCTGCTGCTCCATGTTCTCGGCCATGGTCGAACTCCCTTCCGCATGGGGGTGGTCACGGATCCGACGAGCGGAGGCCCGCCGTCGCCCACCATGGTGGGGAGGGCCGGCTGGGCGCGGCTTCGGAGCCGGTTGGGCGCCGGTATGTCCGCAGGTCGGCGTGGTCGCGGCGGCCCGCGCGACCCCCGGCCGGCCCTGCCGGGCAGCCCTCGCACCCCGCCCCACCTGCGGCCATACCGTTCGCCAGGCGTTCCCGAACCGCTCCCGAAGCCCGCCCCGCGACGCTGACCGGGAACGCCCGCGCCCACCCGTTCCGCCCCGCCGCGCACACCCCGCACTGCGAAGGACGACCGAAGGACGGCCACCATGCCCTGCCCACTCTGCGCCCAGCTCGTCGGCACCAACGACCAGTTCTGCCCCTCCTGCGGCACCCCCCGCGCCGCCGCGCTCGACCTGGCCGCCGAGGAGCGCAAGCTGGTCACGGTGGTCTTCTGCGACCTCGTCGACTCCACCGCCCTGTCCGGGACGCTCGACCCGGAGACCCTGCGCGAGGTGATCCTGCGCTACTTCGAGCGGATGCACCGCCGGATCGAGGCGCACGGCGGCACCCTGGAGAAGTTCATCGGGGACGCCGTGATGGCCGTGTTCGGTGTCCCGGTGGTCCGCGAGGACGACGCCCACCGGGCGCTGGCCGCCGCGCTCGCCATGCTGGAGGACCTGGAGGACCTCAACACCGAGCTGGACGCCACCCTCGGGGTGCGCCTGGACGTCCGGATCGGTGTCAACACCGGCCAGGTGGTGGCGGGTTCGGACGCCTCGGCCCGCCAGGCGCTGATCTCGGGCGAGACCGTGAACATCGCCGCCCGGCTGCAGACCCGGGCCGCCCCCGGCCAGGTGCTGATCGGCCCGCAGACGCTGCGCGCGGCCGGCCCGGCCGCCCAGGTCGACGAGGTCGGCCCGCTGCAGCTCAAGGGCAAGGCCGAGCCGGTCACCGCCTACCGCCTGGTCGGCCTGGACGAGGACGACCCGGAGCTGCTGCGCCGCTTCGACGTCCCGCTGGTCGGCCGGGAGCGCGAACTCGACCGCCTGGACGCCGCGTTGGCCCGGGTGGCGGGCGGTGAGGGGGCCGAGCTGCTGCTGGTGTCCGGCGAGGCAGGCATCGGCAAGACCCGACTGGTGCGCGAGTGGCGCGAGCGGGTGGGCCGGCGCAGCGCGCGCTGCGGCACCGCCCGCTGCCGCAGCTTCGGCGAGCAGGGCGTGCTGGCGCCGCTCGCCGAGGCGGTCCGCACACTGCTGGACGAGCCCGAAGGCGCCGCCCCCGCCGAGGCACTGGCCCGGCTGGACGAGGCGACCGCGCCGGGCCTGGACGCCCGCCGCTCGCTGGAGCTGCTGGCCGCGATCCTGCGCGGCCGCACCGTCGAGCGCCCGGCCGTCCTGGTCCTGGACGACTGCCAGTGGGCCGGCCCGGTGCTGCTGGACGCCGCCGAGCTGCTGACGGCCGAACTCGGCACGGCCCCCGTCCTGTTGCTCTGCCTGGCCCGGCCCGAGCTCCCGGCCGCCCGGCCGGAGCTGCCCGCGCTGCTGGTCGGCGGCCTGTCCTGGGACGAATCCGCCCTGCTGGCCGCCCAGTTGACCGAGCTCAGTGCCCACCAGGACGCGGTGCCCACCCGGCTGCTGGAGCGCGCCGAGGGCAACCCGCTGCACCTGGAGGAGCTGCTGGCCGCCCTCACCGAGACCGAGGGCCCCGCCCCGGCCGACGAACTGCCGCCCACCGGACGGGCGTTGCTCAGCGCCCGGATCGACGGGCTGGAGCGCGACGAGCGCGCCACCCTCGACCTCGCCGCCGTCCTCGGCCGCGCCTTCACCGCCGCCGAACTCGCCGAACTCGCCGACGGCGGCAGCGACCAGGACGCCTTCGCCGACCCGCAGGACGACGTCTTCACCGGCCCGATCGACGGCCTGCCCGTCGGCCCGGCCGCCGGCGGCGACGACACCCCGCCCCGGCTGTACGCCGCGCTGGGCCGGCTGGCCGAGCTGCGGCTGGTCGAACCGAACGGCACCGGCTACCGGTTCAGCAGCGGCCTGGTCCAGGAGACGGTCTACCAGTCGATGTCCAAGCGGGCCCGCGCGGAGCGCCACGAGCGCGCCGCCGACCTGCCCGCCGTCCGCTCCACCGGGGACGCGTCCGTCGGCGGCCACCTGGAGCGCGCCCACCGCTACCGGCTCGAACTCGGGCTGCTGGACACCCGCACCGACGTGCTGCGCACCCGCGCGGCCGCCGCCCTCGGCGCCGCCGGGGCCGGAGCCCTGGCCCGCGCCGACCTGCCCGCCGCCACCGACCTGCTGGAGCGCGCCGTCCGGCTGCACTACCCGGGCGAGCGCGCCGCGGGGCCCGCGCTGCGCCGCCTCGGCGAGGCCCGGCTGGCACTCGGCCGCACCGAGGAGGCACTGCCCGTCCTCGCCCAGGTGCGGGACGCGGCCGCCGACCCGCTGGACGCCGCGCACGCCCGGCTCGCGCTGGCAGGCCGCGGCCTGCCGCCCGGCCCGGACCAGCCCGCCGCGACCGCCCGCGCCGTGCTGCCGCTGTTCACCGACACCGGGGACGACCTCGGCCGGGCCCGGGCCTGGCTGCGGCTGGCCGAGGAGCACCTGCTGGCCGGCCGGCACGCCGACGCCGAGCAGCTGCTGGACGAGGCCCTCGACCGGGTCTGCCGCACCGACGCCGAACTGGACCGGGCCGCCGTCCTGGCCGCGCTGGCCGCCTCGCTGCTGGCCGGCCCCGCGTCCGTCCCCGACGCGACCTTCCGGCTGCGTGCCCTGCTCGCCGAGCACGGCACCGGCCGGCGGACCGTCCGGATCGCGCTGAACGGCCCGCTGGCCGTCCTGCTGGCGCTGCGCGACCGCCCCGAGGAGGCCGAGCTGCTGCTCGCCGAGGCCAACGGCCTGGCCGGGGAGCTGTCGCTGGCCGAGGCCATGGTCGCGCTGCCCGCGCTGACCGCCCAGGCGGCGGCCGCGCTCGGGCAGAGCGGCCAGGCGCTGGACCTGCTCGCCGACGCCGCCGAGATCGCCCGCCACCAGGGCAGTGCCGCCCCGCTGCCGCGCCTGGCCCTGACCACCGCCCGGGTCCTGCTGGACACCGACCGCCCGGCCCAGGCCGCCCGGCACCTGGACGGCGCGGACGCCGTCGCCGCGCTGCCGCCGGTGCTCGCGATCGAACTGGACGCGCTGCGCGGCCGGCTCGCCGCCGCCCGGGGCGAGGCGGCACCGGCGCTGGACCTGACCGCCGCCGCCCTGGCCGGCGCCGAGGCCACCGAGTCGCTGCTGCTCCAGGCGCTGACCGCGCTCGACCGGGCGCACGCACTGCTGCTGCTCGACCGCCCCGCCGAGGCCGCGGTCGTCGCCGCCACCGCCCGGGACCGGTTCGCCGCCAAGGGCCACCTGCCGGGTGTGCGGCGCGCCGAGCGGCTCGGGGGCACCCGGTGAGCGGCCCGGCCGGCCTCACCTGGAGCCTGCGCGACCGTGGCCCCGCCGACCTCCCGGTGCTCGCCGACGCCGTCGCCCCCGGCGAGGAGGGCGCCGGCGAGGGCGGTGGCACCGGCAAGGGCGTGCGGGTCTGCGTGGTCGACTCCGGGGTCGAGCCCGACCACCCGCTGGTCGGGCCCCTGCAGGGCTCCTGGGCGGTGGTCAAGGACCCCGTCACCCGGGAGCTCGCCGTCCGGCCCGACACCGCCGGCGACACCTGCGGGCACGGCACCGCCTGCGCGGGCATCATCCGCCGCACCGCCCCGGACTGCGAGCTCTACAGCGTCCGGGTCCTCGGCGAGCGCTTCACCGGCACCGGCGACATGCTGATCGCCGGGCTGCGCTGGGCCGTCGACCAGGGCTTCGACGTGGTCAACCTCAGCCTCTCCACCACCCGGACCCGCTTCCTGGAGCAGCTGCACGCGATCGCCGACGACGCCTTTTTCGCCCGCACCGCGATCGTCGCCTCCGCCCACAACACCCCGGTGGAGAGCTACCCTTGGCGGTTCTCCTCGGTCATCTCGGTGGGCAGCCACCAGGAGGACGACCCGCGGCTGCACCTGTACAACCCGGAGCCGCCGGTGGAGTTCTTCGCCCCCGGCCAGAACGTCCGGGTGCCCTGGCTCGGCGGCGCCACCATCCGCACCACCGGCAACAGCTTCGCGACCCCGTACGTGGCGGGGCTCTGTGCCCGCATCCTGTCCCGGCGGCCGCGGCTGACCACCTTCCAGCTGAAGAGCGCGCTCTACCTGACCGCGGCCAACGTCCGGGTCCCCGCCGCCGTCCCCGACGGTTCCGCCGTCCGCGTTCCCGCTCCTGACACCGTCCTGGTTCCTTCCACCCCCACCCCGGAGGCGCCCGATGACCCTCAGCACTGACCCCGCCGTCGACCCGCTGGCCCGCGAGCTGCTCCAGTCGGTGGTGGACGTCGCCCGGGCGATCTTCGGTGCCCAGGCCGGCTCGGTCTGCCTGCTCGACGAGACGGCCGGGGAGCTGGTCTTCCAGGCCGTCTCCGGGCGCGGCGAGGAGTCGCTGGTGGGCCGCCGGTTCCCGGCCGGCCGGGGGATCGCCGGCTGGGTGGCCGCCTCCGGCGAGCCGATGGTGGTCGACGACCTGGGCGCCAACCGCACCTTCGACCGGGACTTCGCCGAGTCCACCGCGTACGTCCCGACCGCCCTGATGGCCGCCCCGCTCACCCACGGCAGCCGGGTGCTCGGCGTCCTGGAGGTGCTGGACCCGGCCCCGCAGGCCCGCGCCAGCCTGCCCGAACTGGACCTGCTGGCGATGTTCGCCCGCCAGGCGGCGGCCGCCCTGCGGGTGATCGCCGAGCGCTCCCCCGCCCCGGAGCCGACCCCGGACCGTGCCGCCGCCCTGGGGCTGCTGGCGGACCTGGAGGAACTGCTGCGCCGTTAGCGGCCCGGCCGGGCGCGCCGCTGCGCCGTCGGCCGCCCAGCCGCCCAACCGCTCAGCCACCCAACCGTTCAGCCGTTCAGCCACCCAACCGTTCAGCCGTTCAGCCGTTCAGCCGTTCAGCCGTTCAGCCGGGCGAGCTGCCCGCGCTCCAGCGCGGCGTACACCGTGCCGTCCGGGGCGACGGCGATGCCGTGCGGCTCGGCGCCCTCGCCCGGGATCGGGTGGCCGTCGAGCCGCCCGTCCGGGTCGAGCACCCCGATCCGGCCGGCGCCCCACTCGGTGAACCAGAGCCGGCCGTCCGGGCCCGCCGTGATCGCGTGCGGCTTGGCCGAACGGTCGGCCAGCGGGTACTCCGTCACCTCGCCGTCCACGGTGATCCGCCCGACCAGCCCGCCGCCGATGCCGACGTACCAGAGCGCGCCGTCGGCCCCGGCGGTGATCCCGACCGGCGCGGTGCCCTCGGTGGGCAGCCGGTGGACGGTCACCGCGCCGTCCGTGCCGACCCTCGCCACCGCGTCCGCCTGGTTGAGCGTGCACCACAGCGCCCCGTCCGGGCCCGTGGTGAGCAGCGAGGGGAACGCCCCCTGGAACGGCAGCGGGTGCTCCGTCACCTCGCCGCGCACGGTGATCCGCCCGACCCGGTCGACGTTCAGTTCGGTGAACCAGAGCGCCCCGTCCGGCCCGGGGGCGATCCCGTACGGCCCGGGGTCGACGCCCGGCACCGCGAAGGAGGCCGTCCTCCCGTCCGGGTCGATCCGTCCGATCCGGTGGTCGCGCATCCGGCTGAACCAGAGCGCCCCGTCGGGCCCGGCCGTGATCACCGCCGGCCCGCACCCCGGCGCCCCGAGCCCGAAGCGTTCCACCGCCCCGTCCGGGCCGAGCCGCCCGACCTCCCCGGCGTGCACCAGCGTGAACCAGACGCCCCCGTCGGACCCCACGGCCACTCCGTACGGCCCGGCGCCCGTCTCGGCCACGTCGATCAGTTCCATCCAGCCCCTCCCGAGCACTATCGCGACTCATGTCGCATTAGCGATGCTCGCACACCGTCTCACGGCCCGGCAACCGCTTTCTCCGCCCGGTCCCGGTCGCCCCGCAGCACCGTGACGACGCCCATGGCGGCGGCGCAGACCGGCACCGCGAGCAGGGCGCCGATGATCCCGGCGATGCCGGAGCCCGCCACCACGGCGACCATGATGGTGGCCGGGTGCAGCTCCACCGTCCGGCTCTGGATGACGGGCTGGAGGATGTTCCCCTCGATCATCTGCACCGCGAGCACCACCCCGAGCGCCCAGAGCGCCGTGCCGAGACCGCCGTCCGCGAGCGCCACCAGGACGGCGACCGTGCCGGACAGGAAGGCCCCGACGAACGGGATGTACGCCCCCATGAACACCAGCGCGCCGAGCCCGGGGGCACCCGGCACGCCGAGGGCGACCAGGCCGACGGTGATGAACCCGGCGTCGATCAGGGCGATCAGGGTGGTGCCCCGCATGAACCCGGCCATCGCGTCGAAGGCCCGCTCGGCGCAGGCGATCACCGTCGTGGCGCTGCGCTCGGGCAGGTAGGAGCGGATCGCGTCGCCGGTGCGGTGGCCGTCCCGGAGGAAGAAGAACACCAGGGCCAGCGACAGCACCGCGCCGGCGATCAGCTGGGTGAGCAGGCCCAGCCCGGAGAGCACCCCGCTGGTGAGCGTGGAGACCAGCGAGTTGGTCTCGCCCTTGGCGTTGCTCAGCGCGTGCTGGATCTTCGCCCCGAGCGGGCCCAGCCAGTCGGCCAGCCGCTCCCCGGCCTCCTGGAGCGAGGAGGCGATCTGCGGGGCGCTGTGCACCAGGGAGTTGACCAGCAGGGCGATCACCCCGCCGACCGCGGCGACCAGCACCGTGCAGGTCAGCCCGGCGGCCAGCCCGCGCCCCACGCCCCGGCGCACCAGCCAGGGCACCACCGGGTAGAGCAGCGAGGCCCCGAGCAGCGCCAGCACGAACGGCACCGTCGCCGCCCGCAGCTCGACCAGCGCGAACACCACCAGCGAGGCGACGGCGATCAGCAGGATCACCGCCACCGACCAGGCCGCCGCCTGCCGCAACCCGGGCGGCAGCATCAGGTACGGCCTGCGGTGGTCCGGCTGCCGCTGCTCGCCGGGCGCGCGCTCCACGGTCACGGCCACCTCCGCCGGGGGTCGTCGACGTTTCCGAACCGCCCCAGCTCAGCAGAGGTTCCGACGGCCCGCGCGGCGGATCGGCCGGGAGCACCCGAACGGGCTACCCGGGCGTCTCGAAGCGCACGGTCCCGCCCCCGCCGGCGAAGGCCAGCACCCGCTCCGCCTCGGCCCCCGCCGCCTCCCGGTCGGCCGGCCGCAGCGGCGCGAACGGGACGACGGCCACCTCCCGCTCGCCGGCCGCCCGCCACGTCCCGGCGACCAGCCCGTCCACGAGCAACGTGCCGTGCACGATCCCGTTCCGGGTCATCACCCGGTCCTTGTACTCCTCGGGCAGCACCCGGGTGCGGTCCGCGTGGGAGAGCAGCAGGTTGTCGAAGGGCGCCACCAGCCGCACCGGCGCCGGGGTGTCCGGGTCGGGGCGGGGCGCCTCGGGCAGGTCGTACAGCTGCCGGCCGTGCTCGTCCCGGAAGGCCGCCAGCCGCGGCGCGAGCCGGCGCAGCACCGGGGCGAGGCCGCCGAGGCCGCTCCACTTGCGCAGGTCGGCGGCGGAGGCCGGGCCGAAGGCCGCGAGGTAGCGCAGCACCAGGTCGTCCGGGCAGGGATCGGGGTCCAGCGGACGGCCGAGCCAGGCCTCGGCGGTGGTGTGGGCCGCCGGGCCGCTCCGCCCCCACAGCCCGCGCGGCGGGACCTGCACCAGCGGCAGCCGGCACCGGGCGGCCTGGGCGAGGGCGGCCGGGTCGCGGTCCGGACGGCTCGCGGCCAGCAGCGCACCGAGCTGCTGGAAGGTGCGCGGCTCCGCCTCGACCAGTGCGCGGGCCTCGGCGGCGAGCGCGTCCAGGTCAAGTCCGGCGAGCCGCCGGCCGTAGGTGGTGCGCAGCGCCTGGTCCAGCATCGGCTGGAGCAGCGGGCGCAGCGTCAGGCAGTCCTCGGCGGTGACCAGGTGGATGGTGCCGCGCTGGAGGGCGATCCGGACCACCGCCCGCTGCTCGATCAGTGTGCTCAGCCGCTCGGGCGCGAAGCCGTCGAGCCGGGCGAGCAGGCCGAGGTAGGGCGGCTGGGGCGCGGCCTGGGCCTGGAGGCCGCCGAGGTGGTGGATGACCGCGGCGGGCGACCGGTCGGTGCGGGTGAGCAGGTGCTGACGGGCCAGCAGGGCCCGGCCGAGCGCCCGGGTGCCGAGCACGGTCACCGGCGGCCGTCCAGCACCGAGCGCAGCACGTCGATCCGGTTGGAGGTGATGGAGGCGACGCCGGTCTCGCGCAGCCGGCGCATGGTGCGGCGCAGGTCGGCGGTCCAGGTGGAGACGGCGAGCCCCTGGTCCGCCGCGGCGGCGGTGAACTCGGGGGTGACCAGGCCGAACGGCGGGTTGAGGTAGCGCGGGCGCAGGTCGTCCAGCAGGGCGCGCGCCGGCATCCGGGGCTGCTTCCAGGTGAGCGCGATCTCGGCGTCCGGGCTGAGTTCGCGCACCGCGAGCATGGCGGTGGTGGGCCCGCAGAAGGCGACCGACCGTTCGACCCCGAGCCCGGTGACCACCGACCAGGTCGCGGCGACCGGCCGCGCGTCGTCCAGGTCGATCAGCAGTCGGCGGCCCTCGGCGGCGGCCACCGCCTTGACCGCCTCCGCGAGGGTGGGCACGACGAGCGGGCCCTGCCGCAGCTCCTCCAGCTGTTCGGCGGTGACCCGGTCGATCGGCCGCGGGTCGCCCCAGAGCCGTTCCAGGGTGCGGTCGTGCAGCAGGACGGGCACCCGGTCGCGGGTGAGCTGGACGTCCACCTCGACGGCGTCGGCCCCCGCGGCGAGCGCGGACTCGACGGAGGGCAGGGTGTTCTCGCGGAACCGGTACGGGTCGCCCCGGTGGGCGACGGCCAGCGGCTTGGCGGCGGCGTTCATCGGATCCTTCCGGAGAGCCAGGGGGTGAGGTCGCGGGGGCCGATGGCCTCGCGGTGGCTCGGTTCCCCCGGGACGGTGACGATCAGCGTGGTGGACGGCGGGAAGGTGCGCGCCCTGACGTGCACCAGGTCGGACCAGACGGCGTTCAGGAAGCCGGGGACGCGGTCGCGGTCGACGTCGAAGGCGATGCCCTCGACGGTCACGGCGGCCTCGTCGTGGGTGAACAGCCGGACGGTGACGGCGGGGCGGCCGTCGAACTCCAGCAGCGCCTCGTGCGGGAGGGCGTCGTCCAGGTCCCCGTCGAGGCCGCCGCCCGTCCGCTCCGGGCCGACCAGCCCGGCGAAGGTCCGGTCGTGGCCGATGTCGTGCTGGGCGCGGACGGTGCGGCCGTGCCGGGCGGCCACGGCCTCGATCGCGAGCACGGCGCTCTGGGTGGTCGGCAGGTGCGGGGGTGTCATCCGGGCCTCTCGTTCGGTTCCGGGGCTCGTGGCGGGCGTCCGGGAGCGGGCGTCCGGAGGTGGGCGTCCCGCCGGGCTCTCAGCGTCGTTCGACCATCACGTTGGTGGACTTGATGACCGCCGTGGCGGGTGCGCCGGGGACCAGGTTCAGCTCCTCCGCCGAGTCCCGGCTGATCAGCGACACCACCCGGAACGGCCCGGCCTGGATCTCCACCTGCGCGGCCACGTCGCCGAGCCGCACGTCGGTGACGATCCCCGGGAAGCGGTTGCGCGCGGAAGACGGCCGGCCCTCCGCCTCGGCGTTCTCCGGCCGGGCCAGCTCCCGGGCGAAGGCGGCGAGCTCGGCCCCCGGGATGATCCGGTGCCCGTGCTCGTCCCGCGCGGCGGCGACCCGCCCGGCGTCCACCCAGCGCCGCATGGTGTCGGCGCTGACGCCGAGCAGCGCCGCGGCCTCGCCGATGCGGTACGGGTTGGCCGGCACCTCGGGCTGGCCCATGTGCGTCTCCTGACGGTGGTTCCGGGTCCGGGGGCGGGCGCCCCCGCGCCATCCTGCCGTACCGGCGGCGGGGGTGATCACGCGAGGGCCGTCACGGCTCGCCGAAGAGGTCGCGCCGGGCCGCGTCCCCGGCGGTGAGCACGGCTCCGGCGAGCACCGCGCCGCCGCCGGCCGTGCCGGCCCGCACCTCGGTGCGCAGCGGGGAGAGCCGGGCCAGCCGCCGCTGCACCCGGCCGGCCAGCTCCGGGCCGCCGGCCCGGCCGATCTCGCCGCCGAGCACCACGCAGCCCGGGTCCAGCACGACGCAGACGCTCGCCGCGCCGATCGCGATCCGCTCGGCGAGTTCGTCCAGGAAGCCCTCGCCCCCGGCGCCGGCCGCCAGGGCGGCCCGTACCGCGGCCTCGGCGGCGGGGGCGTCCCCGGCCGGGGCGGCGGGCAGCCCGTGGGCGCGGGCCAGCGCGCAGACCGCGGCGCTGCCGACCAGGCCGTGGAAGCCGCCCTCGCAGCTGTCGGCGCTGGGCAGGCCGGCGGTGCCGGGGACGGGCAGGAAGCAGATCTCGCCGGTGCCGCCGGAGGAGCCGCGGCGCAGCCGCCCGTCCAGGATGACGGCGGCGCCGACGCTGTGGCCGAGCCAGAGCAGGACGAAGGTGTCGCGGTCGCGCGCGGCGCCGACCCGGTACTCGGCCCGCCCGGCGAGGTTGACCTCGTTCTCCAGGATCACCTCGCTGCCGGGCAGTTCGCGCAGGGCGGCGAGGAGTTCGGCGTGCCAGGCGGGGAGGTTGCCGGTGCTCTGCAGTCGTCCGGTGGCCGGGGCGACCAGTCCGGGGGCGCCGACCGCGACGGTGTGCAGCCGCTCGACGCCGACGCCGCTCGCGGTGTCCCGCAGGACGGAGACGATCGACGCGGCGGTGTCCGGTCCGCCGTCGCCCTCGACGGGGACCTCGGCGGTGGCCAGGCTGCGGCCGGCGAGGTCGGCGACGACCAGGCTGACGCCGCCGGAGCGGACGTCGAAGGCGGCGAGGTGGGCCCGGGAGGCGACCAGCGCGTAGAGCCGGGCGTTGGGGCCGCGCCGCTGTTCACCGCGCTCGCCGACGACGGCCACCAGACCGGTGCGCTGGAGGCGTTCGAGCAGGTCGGCGACGGTCGGCCGGGACAGCCCGGTGAGGTCGCGCAGCTCGGTCGCGGTCAGGGGGCCCTGTTCGAGCAGGAGGTTGAGCGCCAGCCGGTCGTTGATCGCCCGGGCGGTACTCGGCGTGGCCGTACGCGCGGTGGTCATGGCAGATCATCCTTCCAGAGCATTTCTATCAGGGTCCCTTCCTGATAATTTATCGACCGTCACCGCAGACCGTCGCGCCCCGCACCGTGCGACCGGGAGGGAAACCGCATGACCGGGACCACCGCACCACCACCGGAGCCGCTGACCGCACCACGCCGGGCCCGGGCGAGCATCGCCCTGGTGTTCGGCGTGCACGGGGCCGTCGCCGGCAGCTTCGTCACCCGCATCCCCTGGATCCAGCACCACCTCCACCTCTCGACCGGCCAGCTCGGCCTGGCCCTGGTCATGCCCGCCATCGGCTCCTCCCTCGCCATGCCGCTGGCCGGCCGGTTCGTCCACCGCTACGGCGGCCGGGCCGCCGTGCGCGGGCTGCTCTCCCTCTACTGCCTGGCCCTCGCCCTGCCCGCGCTCGCCCCCTCACTGCCCGTCCTGTGCGCGGCCCTGCTGGTCTACGGGGCCACGGCCGGGATGGCGGACGTCGCGATGAACGCCCAGGGCGTGGAGATCGAGGAGCGGCTCGGCCGCTCGATCATGTCCGGCCTGCACGGGATGTGGAGCGCGGGCGGCCTGCTGGCCTCCCCCTTCGGCATCCTCGCCGCCCACCTCGACCTCGACGCCCGGCTCCAGCTGGCCGTCACCGCGCTGGTCCTGCTCGTCCTCGCCCAGTTCGCCTGCCGCGGACTGCCCGACATCCGGGCGCACGAGGGCGCGGAGGAGCCGCCGCGGTTCGCGCTGCCGCCGCGCAGCTCGCTGGTGATCGGGCTGGTCGGCTTCTGCGCGGTCTTCGCCGAGGGCGCCTCGATGGACTGGAGCGGCGTCTACCTGCGGGACGTCACCGGCGCCTCGGCCACCGTCGCCGCCGTCTCGTACACCGCCTTCTCGCTCACCATGGCGGCCAGCCGGCTCGCCGGGGACGCGGCGATCCGCCGCCTGGGCGCCGTCCGCACCACCCGCGTCGGCGGGGCCGTCGCCACCGTCGGCGGCCTGCTGGTGGTCGCCGCCGACAGCCCCGCGCTGGCCATCCCGGGGTTCGCGCTCATCGGCATCGGCATCGCGGCGATCGTCCCGCTCGCCTTCGCCGCGGCCGGGCGGATCGGCACCAACCCCAGCCAGGCCATCGCGGGCGTCGCCACCGTCACCTACACCTCCGGGCTGATCGCCCCCGCGGTCATCGGCGCCCTCGCCCAGGCCACCTCGCTGACCGTCTCCTTCGGACTGGTCACCGCGCTCGCCTGCGCCCTGATGCTGAGCGCCGGGGCCCTGCGGCTCGCCGAGCGGCCCCCCAGCGAAACGAACGGGGCCGACGGAACGAACGGGGCCGGGGAAAACGTGACCGCACCGTCACCGGAAAAGCCTTCCGGAAAAGATCTCTCCGCGATATGATGGGGAATTCCCGAGAGAATTCCCCGCTAGGGTTCCGAACCGTCGGGCGCGCCGCGCCCGGCGGTTTTCGCGCTCCCCGAGAGGGATTCCCCGTGTGCTACGACCCGGACGCTGCCCCGCCCACCCTCGGCCCCGCCCTGTGGCCACTGGCCGAGGCCACCGCACTCACCCTGACCTCGGCCGACGGCACCCGGTTCGGCGCCTTCCTGGCCCGCCCGGAAATCGCCACCGGGGCCGGCGTGCTCGTCCTGCCGGACAACAGGGGCCTTTCCCCGTTCTACCGGCAGACCGCCGCCCGGCTCGCCGAACAGGGCCACCCGGCACTCGTCCTCGACTATTACGGCCGCACCGCCGGCGCCCACCCGGAAAAGCGACCGGCGGAATTCGGCGAACCGCCGAACCTGCTCCCCCACCTGCTCGCGCTCACCCCCGAGGGGCTGGACGCCGACATCACCGCCGCGCTGGAGCGGCTGCGCGCCACCGGGCCCGCCGAGGTGATCGCGCTCGGCTTCTGCTTCGGCGGCCGGCAGGCCTTCCGCACCGCCGCCCCGCGCTTCGGCCTGGCCGGCGCCGTCGGCTACTACGGCTACCCGGACACCATCAACGGCGCCCCGGGGCCCACCCAGCTCGCCGCGGAGCTGACCGCCCCGATCCTCGCCTTCTGGGGCGGCGCGGACGAGCACATCCCGGCCGACACCGTCGAGGCCTTCGACGCGGCCCTCACCGAGGCCGGCTGCCCGCACGAGTTCGTCGGCTACCCGGGCGCGCCGCACAACTTCTTCGAGCTCGCCGCGCTCGAACACGCCGACGCGGCCCGGGACTCGTGGCGACGCCTGCTCGGATTCCTCGCCCGGGCGCGGTGAACCCGCGCGGCGACCCCCGGCGGCGGACCCGCGCGGCGACCCCCGGCGGCGGACCCGCGCGCCGCACCGTGAACGCCCACCGCGGCCCGGGCCCCGACGCACGGCCGAGCCGGCGCCCGGCCCGCGGGCCGCCCCCGGCACCGGTTAGGCTCGGCCGGTGTCCGCGCCCGATTCCGCTTCCGTGCCGCCCGTCGCGGCCGTTCCCGTGCCGCAGGCGCCCGCCGCCGCGCCGCGCTCCCCGTGGTGGCGGTTCGCGCTGCTGGTGGCGGTGCTCGCGGCGGCGGCCGGCTCACTGCTGCTGTGGAGCCCGACCGAACTGCTCTCCGGCGGGCTGGCCGACCGGCTGCCGGGGTACTGGTTCGGCCCGCTGTTCGCCCTGGTCTACGCGGTGGGCACGCTGGCCTTCGTGCCCCGGCCGGCGCTGAACGCGGTGGCCGGACTGCTGCTGGGCATCCAGCAGGGCGTGCTGCTGGCGGTGGCCGGCACGACGGTGGGCGCCGCGCTGGCCTTCGCGCTCGGCCGGGGCCTCGGGCGCGAGGCGCTGCGCCCGTACCTGCGCGGGAAGGTGCTCGGGGCGCTGGACCGGCGGTTCACCGAGCAGGGCTTCCGCAGCGTCCTGGTGCTGCGGCTGCTGCCGGGCATGCCGTTCCAGGCGGCCAACTACGGCGCGGCGTTCTCCGGGGTCCGCTTCCTGCCGTTCGTGCTGGCCACCGCGATCGGCGTGGTGCCGACCACCGCGGTGTACGTCACGGCGGCGGCCAGCGCGGGGCGGCCGGGCTCGGCGGCCTTCCTGCTGTCCGCGGGGGTGATCGCCCTGCTGGTGCTGGGCAGCGTGGTCGGCCTCTGGCGCGCGGCCGTCGCCCGCCGGCGGCGCCACTGACCTCGTTCCTGGTCGGCTATGCCGCCGCGCAGGCGGGCGGCGAGCCCGAGGCTGTCGCCGAGGCGAACCGCAGGGTGACGGCGCTGGCCGAGCGCTGGGCTGCCGAGCCCGAGAACGGCGCGGGGACCGCATGACCCCGGCAGGCACGCACACTCTGGACGGGACCGGGACGGCGGGAGTGACAGCAGACGCCCACCTGGC
>NZ_JBSFWR010000139.1:0-18748 GCF_053594915.1 Kitasatospora sp. NPDC002543
GCCGTTCCGGGCCGGCTCAGGCCGGCCGCTGGGCCCAGGCCCCGAGGGCGCGGCCGACGTCCCGGATCGCGTGCACGGCGGCCCGTTCGGTGCTCGGCCCAAGCGCCACGTCCCAGTGCGCGACGACCGCGTAGGCCACCCGGCGGGCGCCCACGATGACGCCCGCGTCGGCCCGCACCCCGGTGTCCGTACCGGTCTTGTTGGCCACCAGCAGGGTGCCGGTCAGCGGCTCCGGGAAACCGGGGGCGTACGGGTCGTGGTCGATCAGCGCGGGCACCAGGCCGTGGTCGGTGTTGGCGCGCATCCACCCGAGCAGCCGGGCCGAGGCCGCCGGGGAGGCCATCGCGCCCCGGACGGCGAGGGCCACCAGGCGGGCCAGGTCACGGGCGGTGCCGGTGGCGAAGACCGGCGGGTCGTCCGGCCCGCGCTCGTCGCGCACCCGGTCGTGCAGGGTGAGCCGCTCCAGCCCGAGCTCGCGCGCCAGCCGCGCGGTGGCGGGCAGGCCGACCAGCCGCAGCAGCGCGTTGGTGGCGGTGTTGTCGCTGACCGCGGCCGTCAGCCAGGCCAGGTCCTCCACCGTCCAGCCGGGGCGGCTCAGCCGGCCGAGCAGGCCGGTGCCGCCGGTGACGTCCTCGGGGAGGACCTCCACCGGCTGTCCGGCCGTCAGTTCGCCGCTGTCGAGCCGCCGGGCGACCTCGGCCAGCAGCAGCAGCTTGGAGGCGCTGGCGACGGGCAGCACGACGGTGTCGTCCACCCCGACGGTGCCACCGGCCGTACCGACGAAAGTACCGACGAAAGCACCGGCGGGAGCACCGCCGGCCGCACCGCCCTCCTCGGGGGCGTCCACGTCGACGGCGGCCACCGCGAGGGTCAGCGGGAGCGCCGCCGAACTGCGCGCGGCGGCGGCCACCTGGGCGAGACTCATCGGACCCGCACCACCTCTCCGGCCCGGCTCGCGGTCGCCCGGCCGTCGCGCACCGCGACCCGGCCGGCCACCACGACGGTCTCCACGCCGAGCGGCGGGAGCAGCGGCTGCTCGAAGGTCGCGCCGTCCAGGACGGTCGCCGGGTCGAGCACCACCAGGTCCGCGACGGCCCCGTCCCGGACGACGCCGCGGCCGGCGAGCCGGAACCGCTCGGCGGGCAGGCCGGTCATCTTGTGCACCGCAAGCTCCAGCGGCAGCAGCCCCTGCCCGCGCCCGTAGTGGCCGAGCACCCGGGCGAAGCTGCCCGCCCAACGGGGGTGCGGGCGGCCGGGTTTGGGCACGCCGTCGGAGCCGATCATCGACAGCGGGCTGGCCAGTACCCGGCGGACGTCGTCCTCGCGCATCGAGTGGCTGATGATGGTCACCTCGCCCTGCGCCTCCAGCAGCAGGTCGCAGACGTAGTCCACCGGATCGGCGCCGCGCTCGGCGGCCAGGTCGGCGATCCGGCGGCCCTCGACGGCGCGGCGGGCGGGGGCGGCGGCCACCGAGATCAGGTCCCAGCCGCCGTTGCCGACGGTGTTCTCCCAGCCCTCGACGCCGTTCGCGATGTCCACCCGGATCCGGTCCCTGACCTCCTTGCTGCGCAGCCGCTCCAGCAGGGCGGCCGGCCCGCCCTCGCTGGTCCACGGCGGCAGCATGGCGTGCAGCACGGTGCTGCCGGCGGTGTACGGGTAGACGTCGCAGAGCACGTCGACGCCGTCGGCGCGGGCCTGCTCCAGGCGCGGCAGGGTGCGCAGGGTGGCGCCCCAGGCGTGCCGTCCGGCGGTCTTGTGGTGGGAGACCTGGAGGGCGGCGCCGGAGCGCGCCGCGATCTCCAGCGCCTCCTCCAGGGCCTTCTCCACCTGGGACATCTCGTCGCGCAGGTGCGTCACGTACGGCTTGCCGTGCCGGGCGGCGACCTCGGCCAGGGCCACGATCTCCTCGGTGTCCGCGTAGACGCCGGGCGGGTAGATCAGGCCGGTGGAGAGCCCGGCCGCGCCCTGGGCCAGGGCCCGGTCGAGCAGCCCGCACATGGCGGCCAGCTCCTCGGGGGTGGGCGGGCGGTCCTCGAAGCCCATCACCCCGGCGCGCAGCGTGCCGTGGCCGACCAGCGAGGCGATGTGGTTGCGGCGCAGTTCGGGCCGCTGTCCGGCGGCGAAGGCGTCGAAGTCCTCGGCGGGCAGCACCGGCCCGAGGCCGAAGGAGACCCGCAGGTGCCCGGCGAGTTCGGGCAGCCGCTCGGGCAGGGAGGGGAACAGGCTGATCCCGCAGTTGCCGCTGATCTCCGTGGTGACGCCCTGGAGCAGCGGGGCGAGCCGCAGCTCGTCCAGGGCGTCGCCGTCGGTGTGGGTGCCGCCGCCGAAGGGGGCGGCGAGCGCGTCCGAGTGGGTGTGGACGTCGATGAAGCCGGGGGTGACGACCCGTCCGGTGACGTCCAGGGTCTCGGCCGCGGCCACCGCTGTGCCGGGCGGCAGGACGGTGACCCGGCCGCGCGCGACGGCGAGGTCGGCCGGGCGGGCGGGCGCCCCGGTGCCGTCCACCAGGGTGCCGCCGCGCAGCAGCAGGTCGACCGGGGTCGTGGTCACGTCCGTTCCCATCCGTTCCGTCGCCGGTGCCATCGCCGGTTGCGTCGTTCCCATCAGAGCACCGTGGAGAGGAAGGCCCGGGTGCGGTCGTGCCGCGGGGCGGTGAACAGCTCGGCCGGGGTGCCGGCCTCGACGACGGCGCCCTGGTCCATGAAGACGACCCGGTCGGCGACCTCGCGGGCGAAGCCCATCTCGTGGGTGACGACGATCATCGTCATGCCGCTGCGGGCGAGGTCGCGCATCACCCCGAGCACCTCGCCGACCAGTTCCGGGTCGAGCGCGGAGGTGGGCTCGTCGAAGAGCATCAGGGTCGGCTCCATGGCCAGTGCCCGGGCGATCGCCACCCGCTGCTGCTGGCCGCCGGAGAGCTGGGCCGGGTAGTGGTCGGCGCGGTCGGCCAGGCCGACCGTGTCCAGCAGCGCGCGGGCCTGGCGCTCGGCCTCCCCGCGCGGGCGGCCCTTGACCGCGACCGGGCCCTCCATCACGTTCTGCAGCGCGGTGCGGTGCGGGAAGAGGTGGAAGCGCTGGAAGACCATGCCGATCCGCTCGCGCTGGTGGCGGATGTCGCGCGGGCGGCGCTCGCGCAGCTTGGTGCCGGAGGCGCCGTGCGGCTCGTAGCCGACCGGTTCGCCGTCCACCTCGATCCGCCCGGCGTCGATCTTCTCCAGGTGGTTGAAGCAGCGCAGCAGCGTGGACTTGCCGGAGCCGGAGGGGCCGATCACGCAGAGCACCTCCCCCGCCCGGACCTCCAGGTCGATGCCGCGCAGCACCTCCAGGTCCCCGAAGTGCTTGCGCACCCTGCGGGCCGACAGCACCACCTCGGCGAGCGGCTTCTCCAGGTCCGTGCTCATCATCACTTGCCCTCCCCCTTCTTGAGGCTCTTCCCCGCTCCGCCGCGCCCGGGGCGCAGGTTGGCCAGCACCCTGCGGTGCAGCGCCGGCGGGGCGCCGGCCGGGTTGAACCTCCGCTCCACAGCGTGCTGGGCGACGCTCGCGATGGTGGTGAGCACCAGGTACCAGATCGACGCGACGATCAGCAGCGCGATCACCTCGAAGTTGGCGAGGTAGAGGTGCTGCGAGACGGTCATCAGGTCGGCGCCGGCGATGACGGAGACCAGCGAGGTGGTCTTCAGCATCGAGATGAACTGGTTGCCGAACGGCGGGATGATCACCCGCATCGCCTGCGGCAGCACCACCCGGGTGAGGATCTGCCGGTTGGACATGCCCAGTGAGGCGCCGGCCTCGCGCTGCCCGGGGTCGACGCTCTGGATGCCGGCCCGGACGATCTCGGACATGTAGGCGCCCTCGTTGATCGACAGGCCGAGCAGTGCCGCCACGAAGCCGGTGATCAGGGTGTTGGACTGCCAGCTGACCAGCTTGGGCCCGTCGAACGGGATGCCGATGCTGATCTCCGGGAAGAGCAGCGCCAGGTTGAACCAGAAGATCAGCTGGACCAGCAGCGGGGTGCCGCGGAAGAACCAGGTGTACGCCCCGGCGGTGGTGCGCAGCACCGGGCTGTCGGACAGCTGCATCACGGCGACCACCACGCCGATGACGATGCCCACCACCTGGGAGATCAGGGTGAGTTGGACGGTCACCCAGAGCCCTTCCAGGATCACGCCGTCGAACTGGTACCTGGCGACGATGTCCCAGTGCAGGTTGGGGTTGACGATGATCGTCCAGGCCAGCCAGACGGCGGCGAAGGCCGCTGCCAGGACGGCGAACCAGCGCGCCGGGCGGGGCCGGCCGGTGACCTCGAGGGCCAGGTCGTCGTCGGCCGCGACCGCGGCGGCCGGGGACGCCGGGGCGGGCGTCGCGGGGTCTCTCATGTCGGTGCTCATCTCGTCGGTGCCGCCGTTCTCACTGCGCCGCGTTGACGGTGGCGCGCTCCACCGCGCTGCCGCCCACCTGGTAGGTGTCCAGCACCTTGCGGTACTCGCCGTTCTCGATCAGCTCCTGGAGCGCCTTTCGCACCGCGTCGCGCAGCCCGGAGTCCTTCTTCGCCACCGCGATGCCCCAGGGCGCCGTCCCGTACTGGTCCGGCAGCACCTCGTAGGAGCCGCTGTTCTGGACGAACATCTGCGCCACCGGGTAGTCCACGATCGTGGCCACGGCCCGGTCGCTGTCCAGCTGGAGCAGCCCGGTCGGGGCGTCCTCGCTCTGCGAGATCGCCATCTTGGTGGCGCACTTGGCGTTCTGCTGCTCGCCGATCTCCAGGTTGGAGCTGCCCTTGGCGAGGACCACCTTCTTGCCGCAGAGGTCCTCGATGGACGTGATGCCCTCGGGGTTGCCCTTCTTCGTCATGATCACGCCGCCGGTGCGGAAGTAGTCGACGAAGTCGACGGCCTGGCGGCGCTGCGCGCTGTCCGTCATGGAGGACATCACCAGGTCGTAGCGGCCGGCCTGGAGGCCCGGGATCAGGCCGTCGAAGGAGGAGTTGGCGAGCTCCAGCTTCAGGCCGAGCCTCCCGGCCAGGGCGGCGGCGAGGTCCGGGTCGACGCCGGTGAGCTCGGTGGTCCCGGTCTTGTACATCTCCATCGGCGGGTAGCCGACGGAGGTGGCCACTCTGAGCACGCCGCTCTGCTTGTTCTTCGCCGGGAGCAGCTCGGCGGCGCTCTTCCCGGAGTTCTGCGCGGCCTGGGCCGCGCCGGCGGCCGGGGAGCCGCCCTGGTCGGAGCGCCCGCAGGCGGTGGCGGCCAGGACGACCAGGGACAGTGCGGCCAGACAGCGCAGGGAACGGGGGCGGTTCATCGGCTACTCCCTCGGGCGGTGACGGTGCGCCGATGCTGGCAGCCGAGTCCGGGTGAACGGAAGATGATGAAGCTATTGCTGCCTCACCAACGATTTTTGTACGGCTGACCGGCCTGTCCGAAGGGTTTCCGGCCGTGTCCGCGGTCTTCCGGAGCGTGCCGGGCAGGCCGGGCGGACCGGGTCGCGCCGGGTCGGCCCGGACGGCACGGCTCGGCTCGGTCCGGGTCGGTTCAGCCCGGGACGGCTCGGCTCAGGCCGGGCCGCGCCGGCTCAGCCGGTGAGCCACGGGGCCTCGGGCAGCTTGGCGTCCGCCTGCCGTCCGGTGACCTCCACCGTGGTCGGGGTGCCGAGCCCCGGCATCCGCATCGTCACCCGGCGCAGCCCGCCGTCGCCGTCCACCCAGTAGGTCAGCGGCGAGCGGGCGCCGTCGGGCGCGGAGCCCTGGGCGCGCGGGCCGGCGAAGCGGTCGTAGCTCCGGCCGTCGATCCGGTCCCGGCCGAGCCAGCGGGCACCGGACTGGGCGAGCAGCAGCGGGTTGTCGGGGCGGTCCGCGCCGAGCTGGACCAGCAGGTTCAGCCCCGCGTCCAGCGGGTCCGCCGTGTAGGTGCGCGGCGACCAGCCCTGGCGGGGGATGTGCTCGGCCTGCTCCCAGGCCGGGGCGTCGGTGGGGACGGCGCTGGGGGCGGCGGTGGGGGCGGCGGCGGTCGGGGTTCCCGGGCCCGCGCCGGCCGCGTCGGGGGCCAGCCCGAGGCCGCCGGTGTCCCAGACGATCAGGCCGTGGTCCAGCGGGCCGCTCGCGCCGGTGGTCCGGTAGCGGCCCACCCCCCGGTGGGTGCGGTAGTCGAGGATCCCGTCGACCCGGATGCTCACGCCCCCGCCCTCGTCGGCCGTCAGCGACACCGCCACCGGGCTCGCCTGGTAGAGGTTCAGCCGCGACAGTGCGAGCCGGCCCGCCTCGTCGGTGGTCACCGGGCGTTCGGCGGCCTCGTCGGAGGCCGTCCGGTAGACGGCCACGCCGCCGGCCGCGGCGCCGCACACCGCGATCGCGATCAGGGCCTTGAGCCAGCCGGCCCTGGCCCACCGGGGCCCGGGGCCGTCGGCCTTCGTGCTACGGGGCATGCAGCCCGCTCCCTTCCTCGGTCGGACACGACAGTCGGGCGGGTCCGGGGACCAACGGTCCCACGAACCCGCCCGATCGGGCCCGGCACGGGTCTCCCCGCGCCGGGCCCCGGCGAACTCACCGGCGCGAACGCGCTTCCGCGAACGCCCGCCAGAGGCGCTAGCCGCGCTGGGCGGCCTTGCGCCGGCGGACCACCAGCACCATGGCGGTGCCGAGGGCGATCAGCGCCGCCGCGCTGGTCAACGCGATCGGCATCCCTTCACCCGCACCGGTGTTGGGCAGGTGCCCGGACGCCGGAGGCGCGGGGGCCGGCGGCACCGGGGCCGCCGACGTCTGCGCCGGGGCCGCCGACGTCTGCGCCGGGGTCGGCGTCTCGGTCGGGGTGGGCGTCGGAGTCGGCGTCGGGGTGGGGATCAGCTTGTTGACGGCCGTCACCTCCACGCCGGCGTCGAGGTTCGCCGAGGTCAGCTTCAGCGGGCCGAAGACGGTGACCTCCGGCGCCGAGTAGCCGTCCGGCGGGCTCAGCTCCTGCCAGTAGTACGTCCCCGGCACCCCGGTGCCCTGGCAGATGCCGTCGGCCCCGGTCGTGCAGGGTTCGCCCACCTTGGTGTCCGGCTTGTCGCCGGTCGGCTGGAGCCCGTCGGTCCCGTTGGTCTCGTGCCACAGCTGGAACTTGGCGCCGGCCAGCGGCTTGCCGTCCTGGTCGTGCTTGACCAGGCGCAGCGCGCCCTCCTGGAGGCGGAAGCCGAAGTCGTAGGTGTGGTCGTTCTCGCCGGGGCCGCCGGTGGTCAGCGCCCGCTCCGGGAACTTGCCGCCCTTCGGGACGATGCCCTTGGAGTCGATGAAGTGGTTGTCACCGACGTCGGGGTCGGTCGGCACCCACTGGAAGAGGGGGCCGTCCTTGGCGTAGTCCGCCGGGTTGTCCAGCTTGATCGTGTACTTGGTCCGCGGCTTGAGGCCGCCGTCGACGTTGCTGTCGTCGAAGTAGTACTCGCCGCGCTTGGTCGTCGTGGTCGTGCCGACGAGCTTCCCCGCCTCGTCGTACAGGTGGACGGTGGCACCCGGAACCGGCTTCTGGCCCGGCAGTTGGAGGCCGCTGCGCTCGGGGTCGTACCAGACGCGGTTGCCGATCTGGAGCGGAGCCTGGTCGCAGAGGACTTCGAGGTCGCCCATCGCGGCGCCCTTGCCGAACGGCGGGGCGCCCGGGGCGGTGTTGAGCCGCACGCCGCCGTCCGCCTTGCCGTTGCGCTTCTGGAAGGCGCTGCCGTAGCCGTAGGCCTGGCTGTCGCTGTCGTAGCCCGAGATCACGATGGAGTCCTCGACCTTCGAGAACGCCATCCCCGCGTTGCCGGGGTTGTTGTGGCCGATCCGGGCGTTGTCGAAGAACCGCTGGCCCCGGGCCGTGGAACCGCAGCCCAGGTTGGTGTCCAGCAGGTAGGCGCCGTTCGCCGGGCAGGCCTTGAGGAGGTCGCCGCCGGGCAGGACCTTGGCCATCGTGCTGCCCGTTGGGCTGGCCGCCGACTGGTCGCCGAAGCGGTCGCGGAAGGCGAGCAGCATCGAGCCGTCCGTCTCGAACGCGATCTCGGCCAGCGCCGGCTCGGGGTTGGCCATGTAGTTGTCGCCGCAGGCCTGGCCGTTCTGGGTGCTCGGGAAGGTGTCCTGCCACGGGTACCAGCCGGTGCCCGGGCACGGCCCGCCGACCGTGGTGCCGCGCGGGTAGTCGAGCGGCTGGTTCAGCACCGCCGACTTGAACGCGCCGGTGGACAGGTCGAACGGCAGCACCACGGCCCGCAGGTCCGCGGACTTGCCGGTGGACTCGCCCGAGCAGACGCCGCCGAGGAAGCCGACGCCGTCCTGGATGCCGAGGCCGTACGGGCGCCAGTCCCCCGACGCCGGGCAGCCCGGGTCCGGGATGGCGTAGGAGGCCTTCGGCGCGGCCGCCGTCGCCGCGGTGGCGTCGTAGCGGTAGAGCTTGCGGTCGTGCAGGTTGACGACGAAGAGGTCCTTGCCGTCCTCGGTGATCTTGATGCCGCCGAGGCTCTCCTTGCCCACCGGGGCCAGGAAGCCGTCGTCGTTGCCCGGGGTGTGCGCGGTGGTGCCCGCGTCCGGGACGGTGGCGAACAGGGTGGTCTTCTTCGTCGCCCAGTCGGTGACGTAGATCCCGCCCGGACCGCCGGGGCCGTAGCTGGTGGTCCGCTTGGCCTGGGCCGAGGAGAACACCCGCCGGTCGGCCTTGTTCCAGGCGATGCCGTAGAGGTTCCCGGTCTGCCCGGCCGTGGCCACGTCGGTCAGGGTGAAGCCCTTGCCGGCCGTTCCGCGGGACTCGTACGGGAAGGACACCAGCGTGTGCTGGGCGTCCCCGTCCGCGGGCGGGTTCTGGCAGGTCGACACCAGCGGCGCGTTCTTCTGGCAGTAGTCACCCGGGCTCCAGAGGCCCGTGGTGAGTTCGGCCGTCTTGCCGCCGGAGAGGTCGACGAACTCCTCGTTGGAGCTCAGCTTGGTGGGGGCGCCGTCCAGGCCCTCCCGCGAGGCGAAGGCCGGGTAGAGCACGCCCGGCTTCGGATTCACCACCTGGACGCGGTACTTGCCGCCGGTCAGCTTGCTCGTGGCCGGCGCCAGCGTCACGGTGCCGTCGGCCGCCGTGGTGCCCTCGACGGCCACCCCGGCGTCGTCGGTGAGCGTGACCTTCACACCCGCCATGGTCGACTCCAGGCCGGGCGTCCACACCCCGTCGGTGTCGACGGCCCGGATCACCCGGACCTTCACCGTCCCGTCGCCGGTCTGCGGGAAGGCCGAGGGGGCCGCCGCCACCGAGCAGGCGCCGATCACCACCGCCAGCGCCACCGCGCCGCCCGCGGTGCGACGGCCCGAGGCTCGGCTCCCGGGCCCGTCCGACCGCCGGTCCGGGCCGCGCGCGGCGCCGGCGGTTCGTTCAGTTGTCGTCGTCATCCCTGCTCTCATCGTCCGGTTGGGCCCTCCGGCCGACCTCGTGGATCGAGTTCCCGAGTGGCGAAAAGCCGTCATTGTTAACGGGAGCTTAAAGGGGATTCACACAAGTTCGCCGGGAAACAAGGAACTTTGACGATCCCTCAGACGTCACAAGGCCGTCACGGCCCACCACCCGCCACCACCGCCGAACGGCTGACCAGCGGCGACCGGCCGGGCACGACCCAACGCGCCGACGACCGCCGCCACATGCGGCCGGGCGTCGAACACAGTTCCCCCCGGAACCATACACACCACTTCCGGACTCGCTTACCCCACCCACAACTTGCGCAACAACCGGGCACCGGGTGGCAGCGGCCAGGCCCGAACTGGCACGATGTCAGGATGCGCATTCTGGTCATCGGCGGCACCCGCTTCATCGGTCTCCACTTCGCCGAGGCGGCGCTGGCCGCCGGGCACGAGGTCACGGTGGTGCACCGCGGCCGCACCGGCTCCGGACTGCTCCCGGACGCCACCCACCTGATCGCCGACCGCGACGCCGACCTCTCCGCGCTGCGCGGCCGCAGCTGGGACGCCACCGTCGACTTCTGCGCCTACTACCCGCGCCAGGTCCGCGAGTTGGCCGCCGCCCTCGACCCGGGAGCGGCCGGCCGGTACCTCCTGGTCTCGACCGTCTCGGTGTACGACGTCCCGGCCGCCCCCGGCTACGCCGAGGACTCCCCGCTGCTGCCCGCCGACGGCCCGGAGCCCGAGGCCGTCACCGCCGAGACGTACGGGGTCCTCAAGGTCCAGTGCGAGCGCGCCGCCCAACAGGCCTTCGGCGACCGGACCCTGCTGGTCCGCCCGACCTACGTGATCGGCCCCCGCGACTACACCCACCGCTTCGACTACTGGGTGCGGCGCCTCGCCCGGGGCGGCGAGGTGCTCGCCCCCGGCCGCCCGGACGCCGCGGTCCAGGTGGTCGACGTCCGCGACCTCGCCCACTGGATGCTCGCCCTCCTGGAGCAGGGCGCCTCCGGCGCCTACCACGCCGCCACGCCCCCGCCGTTCGGCATGGGCGACCTGCTCGACGCCATCGCCTCGGCGGTCGCCCCGCCCGGCACCACCGTCACCTGGGTGGCCGAGGAGTTCCTCCGCGAGGCCGGCGTCGAGCAGAACGCGCTCCCGCTCTGGCCCTCCTCCCCCGAGCGCCGCGCCACCAGCACCGCGGCCCCGGCGGCCGCCCTCGCCACCGGGCTCGTCTTCCGCCCCGTCGCCGAAACCGCCCGCGACATCGAGCCGTTCGAGCCCGTTGCCGGCACCCTCGACCCCGCCCGGGAAGCCGAACTCCTCGCCGCCTGGCACGCCCGGCAGGCCTGACCCCCACCCCGGCCACCGGCGCGGGGCCGACCGCCCGCCCCGCAGCAGCCGGTCCGGCCCCGGCCCGGACATCTCCCGGGCCGGGGCCCACGCATGCCGCACGGGAAGGCGCCGCCGCCCGGCGGGCGCGTCGGCTGCGAGCCCTGGCACCGCCGGATCCCCGGCCCCGCCAGGCGTCTCAGCCCGCGAGCGGCGGGTCGAGGCGGGCGAAGGCCTCCTGGCGGCGGTACGGGAAGTACGGGTACGGCGCGGTGCGGGCGCCGGCGGCGTCCAGCCGGGCCACCTGGTCCTCCGTCAGGGACCAGCCGACCGCGCCGAGGTTCTGGCGCAGCTGCTCCTCGTTGCGCGCGCCGATGATCACCGAGGAGACGGTCGGACGGCGCAGAAGCCAGTTGATCGCCACCTGGGGGACGGTGCAGCCGGTCTCGGCGGCGACCTCGTCCAGCGCGTCGACCACCCGGTACAGCAGTTCGTCCTCCACCGGCGGGCCGTAGTCGGCGGTGTCGTGCAGCCGGCTGCCGTCCGGCAGCGGCTGTCCGCGGCGGATCCGCCCGGTGAGCCGGCCCCAGCCGAGCGGGCTCCAGACCAGGGCGCCGACGCCCTCCTCCCGGGCGAGCGGCATCAGCTCCCATTCGTAGTCGCGGCCGACGAGCGAGTAGTAGACCTGGTGGGCGGCGTACCGGGGGCGGCCGTGCCGCTCGGCGAGGGCGAGGGACTTCATCAGCTGCCAGCCGGAGAAGTTGGAGACCCCGGTGTAGCGGATCTTGCCGGCCCGGACGAGGTCCTCCAGGGTGGCGAGGACCTCCTCGATCGGGGTGCCGGCGTCGTAGGCGTGCAGCTGGAAGAGGTCGAGGTAGTCGGTGTCGAGGCGGCGCAGCGCGTCCTCCACCGAGCGGATCAGCCGGGCGCGGGAGGTGCCGGCGTCCTGCGGGCCGTCGCCGGTGGGCAGTCCGGCCTTGGTGGAGATCAGCACCTGGTCGCGGCGGCCGCGGATCGCCTGGCCGAGCACCTCCTCGGAGGCACCGTCGGAGTAGACGTCGGCGGTGTCGAAGAGGGTGACCCCGGCGTCGATGGCGATGTCGAGCAGCTTGCGGGCCTCCTGGACGCCGGTGGTGCCCCAGGCGCCGAACAGCGGGCCACGCCCGCCAAAGGTGCCGGTGCCGAGGCTGAGCGCGGGCACCTTGAGCCCGGACGTGCCGAGCCGGCGGTACTCCATGTCGGTGGTGATGGTCATGGCGGTTCTCCCCTCGAAGCCCCTAATGGGACTCCCATTCCGTTAGGATGCCGTGAACCTAGCAGACTGCAGCCACCTAATGGAACAGGAATCCCGTTAATGGCCGTCGAGCCCTCCACTCCCGGCACGGTCCGCCCCGGCGGCCGGACCGCCCGGGTCCGCACCGCCGTCCTGCGCGCCGCCGAGGACGCCCTGGTCGAGCACGGCTTCGGCGGCCTCGACCTCGGCGACATCGCCCAGCGGGCCGAGGTCGGCCGCACCACCGTCTACCGCCGCTGGGGCAGCACCACCGCGCTGGTCGCGGACCTGCTCGCGGACATGGCCGAGCAGTCCCTGCCGCGCACCGACAGCGGCTCCCTCGCCGGAGACCTCCGGGCCAACGCCCGACTCGTCCAGCGCACCCTGGCCGACCCCCGGCAGGGCGCGCTGTTCCGCGCCGTCATCATGGCGGCGAACTGCGACCCCGAGGCGGCCGAGGCACTGCGGCACTTCTACCGGCGCCGGGTCGAGGAGTGGGCGCCGTGCGTCACCGCCGCCGTCGAACGCGGCGAACTCCCGCCGGACACCGATGCGTTCGAGGTCGTCCGGGCGGTCTCGGCGCCGCTCTACTACCGGATGCTCACCACCGCGGAGCCGCTGGACGAAGCGGCCGCGGACCGCGCCGCCCGGGCCGCCGAGGCGGCGGCCCGGGCCGGGGCGTACCCGCGCCTCGACGGTTAGGACCCATGCCGGACACGCCGGCGGCCGCACAGCGCCGAAGCGTCGTGCGGCCGCCGGGCCCGGAGGGCGTCAGTCCTGGTACTCCTCGCGCAGGTTCTCCAGCAGCCCCTCCCAGAGCTCCGACTCCTCCGGCCCCTGGCCCAACTCCCGCACCAGTGCCTCGAACTCGTCCAGCGCGGCCTCGGCGTCCCCGCCGCGGATCCGCTCCTCCCGGCGGGCCAGCAGCGCGAGCGCGCCGACCACCCCGGGCAGCGAGTCGGCCGCCCGGCCGCGGTCGCCGCTCCCGTGGTCCCAGCCGTCCGCGTCGTAGATCCGCACCGCGCCGCAGTCGCCGTCCACCATCAGGTGCAGCGCGTCGAACCTGCCGACGCAGTACCCCCGGGCGCTCGGCGGAGTGTCGTCCCCCGGCGCGCGCCCGCCGAACAGCCCGTCCAGGTCCGCCTCCCACATCCCGCGCTCGGGCAGGTCGGTGGAGTCGAAGCCGAGGAACGCCAGCCCGACGGCCGGCACCCCGACCTCGCCCAGGAACGCCCGGGCGTCCTTCGCCGTCAGCCGCTCGGGCAGCGTCCCGGGCTCGGGCCGCCACAGCGTGCCGGGGCCGAAACAGGACTCCAGCCAGGCCGCGGTGGGCTTCCGGGCGGCGGCCAGGTCGGTGCCGGTGCTGCTCATCGGTGCGTCTCCCCCGGTCGGAACGGTGTGCCGACGTCATTCAAGCGCACCGCGCCGACAGCGCGGGCCGCCGGGGGGACTCCCCCGACGGCCCGCGCGGAGCTCCGGCCTGACGGTCTAGAAGAAGCCGTCGTCCTCGTAGTAGTTGTTGACGACCACCTGCGGGTCGTCGTCGAAGGCCTCGTTCAGCAGCGCGCCGCCGACCAGGCCGGCCGCGCCGGCGCCGATCAGCGCGCCGGTGCCGAAGCGCCGCCCGCCCTGGGCCGGCTGGCCGGGCGCCTGCGGCTGGCCCTGCGGGAGCGGCTGCTGGACCGGCTGCGGGTAACCGGCCTGAGCCGGGGTGTAGAACGGCGGGACGTTGGTCTGCACCCGCTGGGCGCAGGCCACGCAGGCCTCGATCTGGCGCGGCACACCCCACTGCGGCGACCAGTACACCGCAGTGGTCCCGGCGCCGTGCGCGGGGTCGAAGAAACACGTCACGGGGAGACTCCCTGCTCCTGGCTGGGTCATCGGAACGGCGGCCGCCGCGGCGGGCAGCACGGCCGGGGCCGCGGCCGGCGCGACGGGCGCGGGCGGGGCCGCGGGCGCCGGCGGCGCGACGGGCGGCTTCACCGGCGCGGGCGGCACGGCCGCTGCTGCGGCCGGAGCGGCGACCGGGGCGGCGGCCGGGGCCGGCTGCAGGACATCCACCCCGAAGTCGGAGGCGATGCCCGCGAGGCCCGCCGCGTACCCCTGCCCGACCGCCCGGAACTTCCAGTCCGCGCCGTGCCGGTACAGCTCGCCGAACACCATCGCCGTCTCGCCGCCGCCCTCCGGGGCGATGTCGTAGCGGGCCACCTCGGCGCCGCCGTCCGGGTCGGTGACCCGGATGTGGGCGCCGTGGACCTGCCCGAAGGACTGCCGGCGCTGCGCCGCGTCGTAGATCGCCACCGCGAAGACGACCTTCTCCACCCCGGCCGGGACCTCGGCCAGCCGGACCTCGATCTGCTCGCGGTCGGCGCCGCCGCCGGCCGCGCCCTGGTGGCGGACCGAGCCGTCCGGGCTCCGGAGGTTGTTGAAGAAGACGAAGTTCTGGTCCGAGGCGACCTTCCCGTCCGCCCCGCAGAGCAGGGCGCTGGCATCCAGGTCGTACCCGGCCCCGGCCGTCCAGCCGAGGCCCACCCGGACCACCCGCAGGCCAGGGGCCTGCTTGCCCAGGGAGACGTTGCCACCCTTCGTCAGGGCCACGCTCATGGAACTTCCTCCACCACCGTACGAGTACCGCTTTTCGACCACGACAACGCTGTAGAACTCGCACCGGTTCCCACTCGAACCGTCGGCTTTCCGGCCCGGCCGAAACATCACGGGACTCCGCGCCGACACCCTGGCGGAGCGTCAGGTACGGACCTATTGTCAGCGCACATGACATGTCTACGCCGCATCGCCGGAACGGCCGCCGCACTCACCGGAACGCTCCTCGCCCTGCTGACCCCCGCCGCCGCCCAGGCCGCGCCGGCCGACTGCCGGACCTCCGCCTCGGTCCCGCTGGACGCCGAGCAGGCCCGCCTCCAGGACGCCCGCACCGCCGGCTTCACCGAGCGCTCCGGACTGGGCGAACTGCTCGGGGCCTTCCCCGCCGCCCTGTGCGCCGCCCGCAACGCCCGGCAGGCCGAACGCGTGGTGGACACCTGGGGCCGGACGCTCTGGCAGGCCGGAGTGGACCGCGCCCAGGGCCGGCGGCCGAGCGGCGACCTGCCCGCCCTGGACGACCGCCCGCTGTACTGGACCAGGCTCGCCATGACCGTCCGGCTCGCCCGCTGGCAGCCCCGGTTCGACGTCGACCGCGCCGCCCTGCGGACCCGTTTCGAGGACGCCTCGCGCGGTCTGGACGACGGCTTCGAGGCCGCCCCCGGCGTCCGGCGGATCTTCGTCAGCGGCTTCGACCCGTTCGGCCTGGACACCGAGGCCCGCCGCGCCAATCCCTCCGGCGCGGCCGTCCTGCGGCTGCACGGGCAGCGGATCACGCTCGCCGACGGCAGCACCGCCGAGGTCCGGGCGGTCGTCCTGCCGGTGCGCTACGGGGACTTCGACCGGGGCATCGTGGAACGCGCCTTCACCCCGCACCTGCGGCCGGGCCGGCAGGCCGCCGACCTGATCACCAGCATCAGCCAGGGCTACCCGGGCAAGTTCACCCTGGAGGAGTGGGCCGGGCGGGCCCGCTCCGCCGATCCGGCCACCGACAACACGGCCGCGCTCTCCGGCGGCACCACCGAGCACCCGGTGGACGCCCCGGGGCTGGGCGCCGGACCGCAGTTCGTCCGCACCACCCTGCCGACCGGCGCCATGACGGCCGTCCAGCAGCCCTTCCCGGTGCTGGTCAACGCCTTCGTCACCGAGATCCCGGCGGGCGCCACCGCCCCGGTCTTCCGGCCGGACGGCCCCACCCCCGGCTCCCGCGCGGTCTCCGGGGGCGGCGGCGGGTACCTCTCCAACGAGGTCGCCTACCGCTCCAACCGACTGCGCACCCTCCTCGCCCCGGAGCTGCCCGGCGGCCACCTGCACACCCCGGTGCTGACCGGCCTGCCCGCCGACCCGAGCCGGCTCACCGCGCCGGAGTTCGAGCGGAACGAGGCCGCGATCGGCGACGAGGTCCGGGCGATCCTGAGCACCGTCAGGTTCTGACGGTCCGTCCGGAGCCGGGGCGGTCCGGGGCCCCGCGGCCCGCCCCAGGGGGGCGCCCGCTACGCCGGGTCGGCGTAGCGGGTGCCCGCCGCGCGGGCCCGCGACGCCGCGATCTCGGCGTACGCGGCCTCGCGCCCCGCCCAGTGCGAGCCCTCGACCGACGTGCCGCGCTCCAGGTCCTTGTACACCTGGAAGAAGTGGGTGATCTCCAGCAGGTCGAACTCCCGCATGTCGCCGATGTCCCGCAGGTCCGCGTAGCGCGGGTCGTGGGCCGGGACGCAGAGCACCTTCTGGTCCGGGCCGCGCTCGTCTCGCATCACCCACATGCCCACCGCCCGGCACGTCAGCACGCAACCGGGGACGGCCGGCTCACGGCCGAGCACCAGGGCGTCCAGCGGCTCGCCGTCACCGCCGAGGGTGCCCTCGACGTAGCCGTAGTCGGCGGGGTAGGCGGTGGCCGTGAAGAGGGTGCGGTCCAGCCGGATCCGGCCCGCCACGAAGTCCATCACGTACTTGTTCCGCGACCCCTGGGGGATCTCGATCATGACCTCGAACTCCACGTCGAACACCACCGCGGCCTCCTCCTCGGCTCCTGGGGGAATTGTCCGCCGTCCGGACGGCCACCGGAAGCACCCCCGCCGTTCAGGCGACTCCCCTACCATCCCGACCATGGGGAGCTGGCGGGTCACTGTCCTGGACCACCGTCGCCTCGGGGGCGGACGGCCCCAGGGGCTCCCGGAAGGGCCGCTGGCCCGCCGGGACGGGGTGGAGCTGCACGTCCGGGGCGGCGGGCTCGCCTGCGTCGACGCCACCGGCACGGTCCGCTGGCAGCGGCCCTGCCCCGGACGTCCCAACGCGGCCCACCTCTTCGCCGACCGGGCGCTGGTCACCACCGACCCCGTCGGGCACGCCGCCCCGGGCGGGTTCGGCCCGGCCCTGCTGCTGGACCTCGCCGACGGCCGCACGGTCGCCGAACCGCGCGGCGAGCGCGGCGCGGCGCTCGACGACGGCCGCTTCGTGCTCGGCCCGCAGGGCCCCGGCACCTTCGACACCCTGGCCTACGACCGGGACGGCACCCCGGTCGACGCCTGGCCCAGCTGCGGCCACTACGTGGCCGACGGCGGTCTGCGGGTGGTCGAGACGGACCGCCGCCACCCCACCGGAAGCCGGGTGGTCCGGCTGCTGCCCGGCGGCCGGGTCGAGTCCGGCCCGCTGCTCGCCGACCCGCAGGCGCCGGCGCCACTGGTGCTGCCGGACGGCACCCTGCTAGTGCTGGACGCGGGGGTGCTGCGCGCGGTCGGCCGGGACCTCGACGACGCCGTCCTGGCCGAACTGCTCCCGCTGTCCCCGGGCGAGCGGCCGCGCTTCACCGGCGCGCTGCACCGCACCGCCGACCGCCTCGACGTCACCCTGGTCGAACGCCACCCGACCCGGATGGGCGCCTACACCACCCACGGCTGGACGCTCGGCCTGCACCCTTCGTAGAACCCAAGATCTCGATTGGGCGGCGGAACTGACGGCCCGGCGGTCCTCCGTCCACGATTCCCCTACGGTGACGCCTGCAACAACCGTCACCATGCAAGAGGGGGCACGCCCATGTCCCGGAGCCGGAAGCTCCACCGCCTCAGCAACCCCGACGTCGACGAACGCCGCGCCCAGCGCGCGCTGTTCCGCCACCTCCGCGACGACACCAACGCCAACCGCGGCCGGATGGCCAGGCGCGTCCGTGAGCTCCAGCTGCTGCTGGCGATGGACCCGGTCGAGTTCGAGGGCCTCATCGCCCGGCTGATGGAGGCGATGGGCATGAAGGTCGAGCTCACCGCCCGGTCGCGGGACGGCGGAGTGGACGTCCGCGGCATCGACCCGGACCCGTTCCGCGGCGGCAACGTCATCGTCCAGGTGAAGCGCTACCGAGACACGGTGGCGCCCTCCGCGGTGCGGGACCTGTACGGGACGCTGCGGCACGACCGGGACGCGACCAAGGCCGTCCTGGTCACGACCAGCAAATTCGGGCCCAGCTCGCACCAGTTCGTCGCCGGCAAGCCGATCAGCCTGATCAACGGCGCCGAACTGGTCGGGCTGCTCAAGCACCACGGCTTCCACGCGGTGTTCGAGGCCGTCGAGGACGGCGGCGGCGCCGGGGGCGACGACCTGGACGGGCTGCCCGCGATCGAGGTGGCGGCCGAGCCCTCCCGGCTGCTCCTGCACTGGACCGGGGAGGAGGAGTACGACATCGCCGCCCTGGTCTGCCGGGGGAACGCGGCGCTCTCCGACGACCACCTGGTGTTCTACAACAACGCCTCGACGCCCGACGGTTCGGTGCGCCTGGTGACCGGCTACGGCGATGCGAACGCCTGCCTGATGGTCGACTTCGAGGCGCTGCCCGCCGAGGTCGACCGGCTGGTCGTCATCGCCGCCGCCGACACCGAGAACCACCCGGAGGCCACCATGGGCGGGTTCGCCGGCCCGGCGCTGATCCTGGAGGCGGGCTCCGGGCAGGACGCGGCCGTGGTGCACCTGGCGGACGGCGCGGAGACCAACACCGCGATGCGGCTCGGCCGTTTCGACCGCGAGCCGTCCGGGGACTGGGAGTTCACCCCGGCGCTCGCCGGGTACCCGGGCGGGCTGCGGCAGGCCGTGACCGCCTACGGGCTGGAGGTCGTGGAGGCGTGAGCGGCCGGGGCACCACCGCCCCGGCCGCCGCGCCCGTACCCGCCCGGCTCCCCCCCTTGCCGCGGC
>NZ_JBSFWR010000140.1:0-18649 GCF_053594915.1 Kitasatospora sp. NPDC002543
GGAGCCACTGCGGAGCATTGGCGACCGACGACAACGCGGCGAGGTGCGTGCCCCGGCGTCGCACGCCCGGCGGGAATTGTCAGACACGCCCTAGCCCGCCAGGCAGCTCGGTCCGAGCAGCTGCTTCAGGTCCCCGAACAGCGCCGGGTCCGACTTCACCCGGTGCCGGTCGAGCCGCAGCACCGTGGTCTTGTTGCGGCTCTCCAGGCGCACCCGCACCTCGGTGGTGCCGCGGTGGCTGCCCAGCACCTCGCCGAGCCTGGCCACCAGCGGCGGGGTGACCTTCCCGCTCGGGATGTTGATGATGATCGGCGCCTCGGCGTGGGCGTTCGACAGGTCGGGGACGGACAGCTCCATGCCCATCAGCCGCGGCACGTCCTCCCGCTTGTCCAGCTTGCCGCGCACGAAGACGACCGCGTCCTCGACCAGCTGCGAGGACACCAGCTGGTAGCTGGCCGGGAAGAACATGCAGTCGATCGAGCCCGCGAGGTCCTCGACGGTCGCGATGGCCCAGGCGTTGCCCTGCTTGGTCATCTTCCGCTGGAGGCCCGAGATGATGCCGCCGATGGTGACGATCGTCCCGTCCGGCCGCTCCGCGAGATCGGCCACCGCGCAGTCCGCCTTGTCGGCGAGCACGTGCTCGATGCCGTGCAGCGGGTGCGAGGAGACGTACAGGCCGAGCATCTCCCGCTCCTGGGTGAGCAGGAAGGACTTCTCCCACTCCTCCTCGGAGAAGACGACGTCCAGTCCGAAGCTCGGCTCGTCCGCGGTGGCGTCGCCGCCGAAGAGGTCGAACTGCCCCTCGGCCTCCTTGCGCTTCACGCCGACGACGTTGTCGATCATCGGCTCGAACTGCGCGCTCAGGCCCTTGCGGGTGTGCCCGAGCGAGTCGAAGGCGCCGGCCTTGATCAGCGATTCGACGGTCCGCTTGTTGCAGACCACCGACTCCACCTTGTCCAGGAAGTCGGGGAACGACGCGAACTTCCCCTTCGCCTTCCGGGTCCGGATCATCGAGTCGACCACCGGCCCGCCGACGTTGCGGATGGCGGTCAGGCCGAAGCGGACCAGGGTGTCCCCGTGCGGGGTGAAGTCCGAGTCCGACTCGTTGACGTCCGGCGGCAGCACCTGGATGCCCATCTTGCGGCACTCGTTGAGGTAGACCGCGGACTTGTCCTTGTCGTCCTTGACGGAGGTGAGCAGGCCGGACATGTACTCGGCCGGGTAGTTGGCCTTGAGGTACGCCGTCCAGTACGAGACCAGCCCGTAGCCGGCGGTGTGCGCTTTGTTGAACGCGTAGCCGGAGAAGGGGACGAGGACGTCCCACACGGCCTGGATGGCCGCGTCGGAGTAGCCGCGCTCGCGGCAGCCCTTCTGGAAGGGGACGAACTCCGCCTCCAGGATCTCCTTCTTCTTCTTGCCCATGGCCCGGCGCAGCAGGTCCGCCTGGCCGAGCGAGTAGCCGGCCAGGATCTGCGCGGCCTTCTGCACCTGCTCCTGGTAGACGATCAGGCCGTACGTCGGCCGGAGCACCTCCTCCAGGGGCTTCTCCAGCTCCGGGTGGATCGGGGTGATCTCCTGCTGGCCGTTCTTGCGCAGCGCGTAGTTCGTGTGGGAGTTGACGCCCATCGGGCCCGGACGGTACAGCGCCAGGACGGCGGAGATGTCCTCGAAGTTGTCGGGCTTCATCAGGCGCAGCAGCGAGCGCATGGGGCCGCCGTCGAGCTGGAAGACGCCGAGCGTGTCGCCGCGGGCGAGGAGTTCGTAGGTGGGCTTGTCGTCGAGCGGCAGCTTGAGCAGCTCGATCTTCTCGCCCTTGTTCTTCTCGATCGCCTTGACGGCGTCGTCCATGATCGTCAGGTTGCGCAGGCCGAGGAAGTCCATCTTGAGGAGGCCGAGGCCTTCACAAGTCGGGTAGTCGAACTGCGTGATGGTGACGCCGTCGGTGTGCCGGGTCCAGACCGGGATGTGGTCGGTCAGCGGCTCGGCGGACATGATCACGCCGGCCGCGTGCACGCCGGGCTGACGGATCAGGCCCTCGATGCCGCGCGCGGTGTCGATGACCTTCCGGACGTCCGGGTCGGTCTCGTACAGCCCGCGGATCTCGCCCGCCTCGCTGTAGCGGGGGTGCGAGGAGTCGGTGATCCCGGAGAGCGGGATGCCCTTGCCCATGACGTCCGGCGGCATCGCCTTGGTGATCCGGTCACCCATCGCGTACGGGTAGCCGAGGACTCGCGAGGAGTCCTTGATGGCGGCCTTCGCCTTGATGGTGCCGTACGTGACGATCATGGCGACCTTGTCGGATCCCCACTTCTCGGTCACGTAGCGGATCACGTCACCGCGCCGGCGCTCGTCGAAGTCGATGTCGACGTCGGGCATGGAGATGCGCTCGGGGTTGAGGAAGCGCTCGAAGATCAGGCCGTGCGGGATGGGGTCGAGGTCGGTGATGCCCATCGCGTACGCGACCAGCGAGCCGGCCGCCGAACCACGGCCGGGGCCCACCGCGATGCCCTGGCTCTTGGCCCACATGATGAAGTCGGCGACCACGAGGAAGTACGCCGGGAACCCCATCTGGATGATGGTGTCCATCTCGTACTCGGCGAGCTTCTTGTGCTCCTCGTCGTACCCGTCCGGGAAGCGCCAGTCCATCCCCTCCCAGACCTTGGACTTGAAGAAGTCCGCCTCGGACTCGAAGCCCTCCGGGATGGGGAAGCGGGGCATCAGGTTCTTGAACTTGAACATGCCCTCGGTGTCGACCCGGGAGGCGACGAGGAGCTGGCTGTTGCGGCAGCCCTCCTGCCAGGCGTCCGAGGAGTCCAGGGCGTACATCTCGGCGGCGGACTTGATGTAGTAGCCGGTGCCGTCGAAGCGGAAGCGGTCCGGGTCGGAGAGGTTCTTGCCGGTCTGGACGCAGAGCAGGAGGTCGTGCGCGCCGGCGTCGGCCTCGGTGGTGTAGTGCGAGTCGTTGGTGACGACCGGCGGGATGTTCAGCTTCTTGCTGATCTCCAACAGCCCGTCGCGGACCCGCTTCTCGATGTCGAGGCCGTGGTCCATCAGCTCCAGGAAGTAGTTCTCCTTGCCGAAGATGTCCTGGTAGTCGGCGGCGGACTTCAGCGCCTCGTCGAACTGGCCGAGGCGCAGCCTGGTCTGCACCTCGCCGGAGGGGCAGCCGGTGGTGGCCATCAGCCCCTCGGAGAGCTCGGAGATCAGCTCCTTGTCCATCCGGGGCCACTTCACGAGCCAGCCCTCGGCGTAGGAGCGCGAGGTCAGCTTGAAGAGGTTGTGCAGGCCCTCCTTGTTGCGGGCCCAGATGGTCTTGTGGGTGTACGCGCCGGACGCCGAGACGTCGTCCCGCTTCTGGTGCGGCTGGCCCCACAGGATGCGCTTGGTGTTGGAGCGGGACTCCGGGGCGACGTACGCCTCGATGCCGATGACGGGGGTGATGCCGGCGGCGGTGGCCTGCTTGTGGAACTCGGCGGCGCCGTACATGTTCCCGTGGTCGGTCATGGCCACGTGGGTCTGACCGAGGCGCTCGACCTCCTTGAACATCTGCTTCAGCCGGGCGGCACCGTCCAGCATCGAGTACTCGGTGTGGACGTGCAGATGCGCGAACGGCTGGTCGCTCAAGGCGGGGCCTCCGGAGGCTCTGGTGCTGGTCTGGTGGGCCGGCGAACGCGCAGGTCACGGGGGTCGCCCCCGGAAATGGATGTGGCCCGGAGCACCTCGCGGGGTCCGGACCATCACTCACACGTTCACGCGTCTACTCTAGCCCCCTTCGAACGGCTTCCCCGTCCTCCGGGAAGGCCTCCCGGGTCAGTTCGGCGAGTCGCGCCCCGGCGGCCGCGCGGACCTCGGACGACTCCAGCGGGTCGTTCCCGAGGTACGCCAGCCGGGCCCTCACGTCGGGCCGGTCGGGGGCGTGCGCGGCACCGAGGAGACGGGCTCGCGCCTCGCAGTCCCACAGTGACTCGGCGTACGCCCCGGCCGTCCCGGCCGACCCGATCGCGGCCAGCGCCTCCAGGTAGTCGGCCCGCTCGTACGAGTGCGGGGTCCACAGCCAGAACCGGCGCAGCAGCGAGGCGGCGCCGGCGCCCTCGGCGCCGAAGCGGGCCAGCCCCCGGGCGAGCGCGGCCGGGCCGCACCAGGCGCGGTCCACCCAGTGCTGCTCCAGCCCCGCGACCAGCGCCGGCACGTCCGGGCCCGCGCCGTCCGGGCCGTCGCCGTCCGGGCCTCCCGGAGGCACGCTCACGGCCTCCGGCTCCGGGCCACCGGACGCCAACAGCTCCAGGACGCCCGCCGCCCGCGCCCGGGTGTCCCCGTCCCCGGCCAGGAGTTCCTCCACCGGCCCTAGCGGCAGCTCCAGGTCCCGGACCAGACGGGCCAGGTACAGGTCGCGGTCGTCGGCCCGCGCGTCCCAGCGCCACTCCCGGCGGATGCAGCCGTACACGAGCCCGGCGGCGGCCGCCGGGTCCTCCGCCGCCATCAGCGCGCCCAGTCCCCGGCCGCGCTGGAGGAGGCCGGGGAGGGTGGTCGCCGGGGCGTAGCGGTCTGCGTGCATGGGCTCCATCGTGCCGCAGCCCCCGACGGGCGGGCCGCGGGGGTCCCGCCCGTCGCTCGTTCAGGTGACGGCCCGCCGAGGTCGCTCCCCCGGCTTCCTCCGAGCACGTACAACTGTCCTGCACCTCGCCCGCACCGCGAAGGAATGACCACCATGGCGCAGCTGGAGTCCGGCCTCTACACCATCCAGGACGGCGACGCCAGGATCGGCCGAGCCCGTCACGAGGCCCTGGACCTCTCCCCCAAAGCCGTCTTCGCCAACACCGACGACCAGGACGCCGTCTGGGTCGTGGAGGCCTACCCCAACAACCGCTACCGGCTCTACGCCAAGGGCGCCCCGACGGCCGTGGAGGACCTCAAGCCCGCCGGCCCGCTGGTCTCCCTCCTCCTCGACCAGGGCGACGCCACCGAGTGGGAGCTGATCCCCGTCGACGGCGCCCCGGACGCCTACCGGATCAAGTCCCCCCACGGCTCCTCGTGGACCGTCCTCGAACCCGGCCGGCAGAGCCTGATCGAGGTCATCCCGGTCCTCGAAGGCTCCACCGCCTTCACCTTCGCGAGGATCGACGTCTGAGGGGCCGCGGGGGCTCGCCCGTCACCCGTACGGACGCACCCGGCCACGGCGGGCCGTCCGGCCCGGCGGCCGGGGCGGTGTCCCGAGTGGCGGAGCCCGGTGCGCGAGGGGATGGTGACCGGCAGAGACCCCTCACCAGAAAGGGCGATCATGCCCGAGGTCACCACCCCGTACGCGACCGGCACCCCGTGCTGGATCGATCTGATGGCCAAGGACCAGCAGGCCGCGCTGGACTTCTACCGCGACCTCCTCGGCTGGCAGGGCCAGGTCGGCGGGAAGGAGTTCGGCGGCTACGCCGTCTGCGAGCTCGACGGCAAGGCCGTGGCCGGCATCGGTTCGACGATGGCCCCCGAAGGGACACCGGAGCCGCCGACCGTCTGGACCAGCTACCTGGCCACCACCGACGCCCAGGCCACCCAGGACGCGATCGTCTCCGCCGGCGGCACCCTGCTCGCGCCGGTGATGGACGTCGGCGACCTGGGCCGGATGCTGATCGCCGCCGACCCCCAGGGCGCGGTGTTCGGCGCCTGGCAGGCCGGGCGGTTCTCCGGAGCCAGGGTCGTCAACCAGCCCGGCGCGCTGACCTGGAACGAGCTCCACACCAGCGACATCCCGGCCGCCACCGCCTTCTACGGCGAGGCGTTCGGCATCGAGATCGAGCCGCTGGACGGCGCCGACTCGTACTGGGAGCTGCGGGTCGGCGGCCGCGCGGTCGGCGGCGCGACCCTGCTCGCCAACGACCCGCCCGGCACCCCGGCCCACTGGCTGACCTACTTCTCGGTCGACGACGTCGACTCCACCGTGGACGCCCTGGTCAGGAGCGGCGGCACCGTCCTCGCCCCGCCCTTCGACATGATGGCCGGCCGGATGGCCGTGGTCGCCGACCCGCAGGGCGCCCCCTTCGCGATGATCAGGCCCCAGCCCCTCTGACCCGCCCCCGCCGGCCCCACACCGCCCCGCCCGCCCGGACCCGGTCCGGGCGGGCGGCCGTACCGGCGGCAGAGCTCTCGGCCGTGCCCCCGGTTCCCGCTCCGCCGCTCCGTCGGTCGTCCGGCTCGGTCGGTCGTCCAGCTCGGTCAGTCGTCCAGCTCGGCGAGGAAGGCCAGCGTCGCCGCCCAGGCCCGCTCGGCCGCCTCCTCGTCGTAGTCCGGCAGCTCCGGGTCGGTGAACAGGTGCCCGGCGCCGCGGTAGCGGTGCACCTCCACGTCGGCCCCGGCCCGCAGCATCCGCAGGTACCAGGCGTTCAGCCAGTCCTCCGGCTCGAACGGGTCCGGCTCGGCGATGTGCAGCTGCACCGGGATCTCGGTGGTCGCGTCCTCCCGCAGGTCCGAGGTGCCGTGCAGGAGCAGCAGCCCGCGCGCCTTCTCGTCGCCCAGCGCCAGGTTCTGCGCGACCGCGCCGCCGAGCGAGAAGCCGGCGTACACCAGTCCGCCCTCGGACAGCGGGGCGGCCGCCGTCACCGCCCGCCGCAGCAGCTCGTCGCGGCCGCCGAGCTCCTCCTGGAACTCCTGCGCCTCCTCGACGGACTCGAAGGTCCGCCCGTCGAACAGGTCCGGCGTGTGGACGGAGTGCCCGGCGGCGCGCAGCCGCTCGGCGGCGGCGCGCACGGCGGGGCGCAGCCCGTAGGCGGAGTGGAAGAGGACGATCTGGGCCACGGTTCGGGTCCTTCACCAGGGAGGTCAGCTACCCACCCATGATCCCGCATGCCCCGCCGGACGCCCACGACGCGTACGGCACGCGTCCACGGCACCCCGTCCACGGCACCTGGCACCCGGGCCACGGCGTCCCGTCTACGACACCACGTCCTTGCGCGCGAAGCCGCGGAACGCCAGCGCCAGCAGCACCACCGCGTACGAGAGCGACAGCGAGACGCCCTGCACCATGCCGCCCCACTCCAGCTGCGGCTGCAGGGCGTCCGCCCAGGAGTACTGCCAGTGCGCCGGCAGCCACTCCCGCAGGTCGCCCAGCGCGGTGACGGCGTCCAGCACCCCGGTGATGATCGAGGCGAACACGGCGCCGCCGACCGCGCCCAGCGGCGCGTCCGTCGCCGTGGACAGCCAGAAGGCCAGCGCGGCGATCACGATCTCGCTGAGGAAGACGAAGGCCACCGCGACGGCGATCCGGGGCAGCGCCTCCGCGGCCGGGAGGCTGACCCCGGCGGGCAGTTTGAGGTCCCCCCAGCCGTACGCCGCCGTGCCGACGGCCAGGCCGATCGCGGGCAGCATCACCACCGCCACCGCCGAGAACCCGAGCCCGACCGCGAACTTGCGGGCCAGCAGCCGGGCCCGGGGCACCGGCGCGGCCAGCAGGTAGCGCAGCGAGGACCAGCTGGCCTCGGAGGCGACGGTGTCCCCGCAGAACAGCGCGACCGGGATGACCAGCATGAAGCCGGTCCCGACGAACAGCATGGTGACCGCGAAGTTGGCCCCCGAGGCGGTGGCCAGGTCGATGAAGGTGGTCCGGTCCGGGCGGCCCGGGGTGCCGCCGATCTGGAACGCGGCCAGGATGACGAACGGCATGGCGGCCAGCACCGCGCCGATCACCAGGGTGCGGCGCCGGCGCAGCTGGCGCAGCGCCTCCACCCGCAGCGGCAGCGTCCGGCCCGCCCGGTACCCCGCGGCGTGGTCCCTCGACTCGACGCGGTCCTCCGACCCGGCGCGGTCCTTCGACTCGTGGTCCGTCGGCACGACGCTCACGCTCCACCTCCGATCAGCGACAGGAACGCGTCCTCCAGCCGACGCTGCGGCCCGGCGCTCTCCACCGGCACCTCCAGCCGCACCAGTTCGGCCAGCAGCGCGCTGGCCGCCAGTCCGTCCAGGCGCACCAGCAGGCCGCCCTCGACGGCCTCCACCGAGCCGACCCCGGCCAGCGCGCCGACCTTCTCGACCACGGGCGCCGGGTCGTACGGCCCGGCGACGCCGATCATCAGCAGCTCGCCGGCGCCCACGATGTCCCCGACCGGGCCGGCTGTGACCAGCCGTCCGCGGTCCATCACCACGAGGTCCGTGCAGCTCTGCTCGACCTCGGACAGCAGGTGGCTGGACACGATCACGGTCCGGCCGCCGGCCGCGTACCGGATCATGACCTCGCGCATCTCGCGGATCTGCGGCGGGTCCAGCCCGTTGGTCGGCTCGTCCAGGATCAGCAGGTCCGGCATCCCGAGCATGGCCTGGGCGATCGCCAGCCGCTGCCGCATGCCCTGCGAGTACGTCCGCACCGCGCGGTCCAGCGCCTCGCCGAGTCCGGCGATGGCCAGCGCCTCGTCGAAGCGCGCGTCGGCCTCCGGCCGTCCGGTGGCCTGCCAGTACAGCCGCAGGTTGGCCCGCCCGGTGAGGTGCGGCAGGAAGCCCGCGCCCTCGACGAACGCCCCGACCCGCGACAGCACCGGCGCGCCGGGCCGCACCAGGTGGCCGAAGATCCGGATCTCCCCGGCGTCCGGCCGGATCAGCCCCATCAGCATCCGCAGCGTGGTGGTCTTGCCCGCGCCGTTCGGCCCGAGCAGCCCGAGCACCTGCCCCTGCTCCACCCGGAAGCCCAACTCCCGTACGGCGTAGCGGTCCTGGGCGCCCTTGTAGCGCTTGCTCAGCCCGCTGATCCGCAGCGGCACCGCGGCCAGCTCCGGGTCGAAGGCGGGCCCGGCGGCGGCCCGGCGGCGCCGCAGCCGCGGCACCAGCAGCAGGGCCGCGGCCACCAGCACGGCGGCCGCCGGCAGCAGCCAGGTGCGCGCGGGCAGCGGCGCCGCCTCGGTGACGAGCTCCTCGACGGTCGGCACGGTGAGTGCCCCGGCCGGCTCCACCCGGTAGGTGGCCGGCTCGACCGGCGAGGCGTACGCGAGGTCGGTGCTCGCCAGCACCAGCCGCAGCCGGTGCCCGGCCGGGAAGGTGTGGTCCACGGTCGGCAGCACCACCGTGACGGTCTGCCCGGCGTCCGCGCCGGTGACCCTCAGCGGGGCGGCGAGCTGCTGGGGCAGCACCGTTTTGCCGTCCGGCCCGAGGTCGTACAGCTTCGCGAACAGCACCGCGTCCGACCGGTCGGCCGTGACCCGCAGCGGCACCGTCGGCTGCCCGGTCAGGTGCAGCGGCGTGTCCAGCGGCGCCGAGTCGAAGGCGGCGTTCTGCCCGGGGAAGTCCAGCGAGAGCCCGGCGCCCAGCGAGGCCGCCTGGCTGAGCGCGCCGATGCCCGGCAGCGTCGAGATCCCGGGCGGCGCGCCGCCGGGCGGGTTGGCGAGGGTCCGCTCGCCGCCCGCCAGCCCGACGGTCCGCGAGCCGGTCCCGCCCAGTCCCGGGTAGCGGTCGGCGGTGGCCCCGCGCAGCACGGCCTGGAAGCCGGTCGAGTCCACCCCGCCGGTGCGGGTGACCCGGAACGCGGCGCCGGTGTCGTCCGCCGCCCCCTTCACGTAGTGGTCGAACCAGGCCGTCACCCGGTCGTCGACCCGGGCGCTGGTGTCCGTCCCGCCGTCGTGGCCGCCGGCGAACCAGTCGACCGCCACCGGCGCGCCGTTGGCCGCCACCGCCCCGGCGATGCGGTCCCCCTGGTCCAGCGGGAACAGCGAGTCCTGCTGCCCCTGCACGACCAGCGTGGGCGCCTTCAACCGCCCGGCCACCGAGGACGGGCTGGAGCGCTCCAGCAGCGCGACGGCCTCCGGGTCGGCGTGCCCGGAGGTGGCGACCCGGTCGTACATCCGGCAGAGCTCGTCCAGGAACCGCCCGCAGCCGACCGGCCCGTCCGCCGCCGGCTTCGGTCCGCCGCTCTCCCGCGGCGCCCCGCCGGAGGGCCCGAGGTCCCCGGCCGAGCCGGTCGTGAAGAAGATCCCGGCCCACAGCTTCTTGAACACGCCGTCCACCGCGCCGGAGCCCTGGACGCCCTGCGGGAACAGCGCGTCGGCCAGGTTCCACCAGGTGATCTGGGTGGCCACCGCGTCGATCCGGGGGTCGTACGCGGAGGCCAGCAGCGAGATCGCCCCGCCGTAGGAGGCGCCGGTGATGCCGACCCTCGGGTCGTCGGCCGCGTCCAGCCGCACCTCGGGCCGCTGGGCCAGCCAGTCCACCAGGTGCTTGACGTCCTCGACCTCGCGGTCCGGCGCGTTCAGCCCGATCCGGCCGCCCGAGTGCCCGAAGCCGCGCGCCGACCAGGTCAGCACCGCGTACCCCTGCCGGGCCAGCTGTTCGGCGCGCTCGCGCTCGCCCTCCTTGGAGCCGCCGAAGCCGTGCGCCAGCAGCACCGCCGGGCGCGGACCGCCGCCGTCGGTGACGAAGAAGGAGGTGTCCAGCTGGACCTGCTGGGCGCTGCCGGGCGTCTCCGGCATGCCGAGGAAGCGGTCCTCCTGGTGGACCGCCCGCTCACCGCCGGACGCCACCGTCGCGGTGCCCACCGCGGCCACCGCCACCAGGGCCACCGCCCCGGCCAGCAGCCCGCGTCCGACCGATGTTCCCCGGGCGCGCCAGCGACGCCATGCCCCACCGAACTCCATGGCCGCTGATCGTATCGGCCGTCCGGGTAGGCGTCCGATAAAGCCACCGGGCCGTCCCGTCCGTTTCGCCCCACTGTGCCCGGGTATCGTACGGCCCATGCCCTGGCCGCTGATCTCGCTGCTCGCCACCGTCGCCGCCACCCTGGCGATCGGCTGGATCGTCGACCAGGCCCTCCAGCGGATCGCCGCCCGACAGCCCTCGGCACCGGTCTGGCCGCTCCTGCGCCGCTGCCGGATCCCGCTCCAGCTCGCCGTCGTGTCGGCCCTGCTGCTCGCCGCCAGGCCGCTCCAGCGGATCTTCCACCTGAAGAGCGACGACGGCGCCCACCACCTGCTCCTGCTGCTCCTGCTCGCCTCGCTGGGCTGGCTGACCGTCCGCGTGGTGGCCGCCGTCCTGGAGGCGCTGCTCGACCGCTACGAGACCCGTGTCGGGGACCCGGCCCGGATCCAGCGGGTCCACACCCAGATCAGCATGCTGCGCCGGGTGGTCAGCGCCCTGATCGTCGTGGTCACGGTGGCCGTGATGCTGCTGACCTTCTCCGCCATGCGCACCATCGGCGCCAGCCTGCTCGCCTCGGCGGGCATCATCGGGATCGTGGCCGGCATCGCCGCCCAGAGCACCCTGGGCAACTTCTTCGCCGGCCTCCAGATCGCCTTCGGCGACACCGTCCGGATCGGCGACACCGTGGTGGTGGACGGCCAGCAGGGCACCGTCGAGGAGATCACCCTGACCTACCTGGTGGTCCGGCTCTGGGACTACCGCCGGCTGATCGTCCCGGTGTCGTACTTCGTCAACAAGCCCTTCGAGAACTGGACCCGCCGCGACCCGGGCCTGCTCGCCGCCGTCCTGCTGCACCTCGACCACAGCACCGCGGTGGACGAACTGCGCGCCACCCTGCGCGCCCGCCTCGACCGGCACCCGCTCTGGGACGGCGGCGAGTGGGCCCTCCAGGTCACCGACACCACGCCCAGCACCATCGTCGTCCGCGCCACCATGACCGCCCGCACCCCCGACGACGCCGCGCAGCTCCGCTTCGACATCCGCGAACAGCTCATCGCCCACCTGCGCGACGAGCACCCCCACGCCCTCCCGCGCCTGCGCACCACCGACACCTGAGCGGAGGACGAACGGAGCTCCCCGCACCCCGACGGGGGCACGGGGAGCTCCACGGCACGAACGCCTCCGGCGCTACGGCACTACAGCACCCGCGTCATCGTCCGGTGCGGGATCCCGGCGTCGTCGTACACCGGCCCCTCGGCCACGTACCCCAGCCGCTCGTAGAACCCGAGCGCCTGCACCTGCGCGTGCAGCTCGACCTCGGCGCCCCCGCGCTCGGCCCCGGCGGCCTCGACCGCCCGGACGAGCAGCGCCCCGAGCCCCGTTCCGCGCGCCGCCGCGACGACCGCGAGCCGCCCGAGCAGCACCCGCCCCTCGACACCGCCGGTGAGCTCGCGCGCCTGCGCCCCGAAGATCAGCCGCGCCGTCCCCAGCGGGGCCCCGTCGGCGCCGACGGCCAGCAGGTGCACCGAGGTCGCGTCGTACTCGTCGTACTCCAGCTCCTCCGGCACGTTCTGCTCGACGACGAACACCTCGCGCCGGACGGCCCGCACGAGCTCCAGGTCCGGCTCCCCCTCGGCGACCCTGATCGCGGTGGCCGACACCTCAGCTCTCCGCCGCGATGATGTCCAGCGCCTTGCTGAGGTCCTCCGGGTACTCGCTGGAGAACTCGACCCACTGCCCGTCCGCCGGGTGCTCGAAGCCGAGCGACACCGCGTGCAGCCACTGCCGGGTCAGCCCCAGCCGCTTGGCCAGCGTCGGGTCGGCGCCGTACGTCAGGTCGCCCACGCAGGGGTGCCGCAGCGCGGACATGTGGACGCGGATCTGGTGGGTGCGGCCGGTCTCCAGCTTGATCGCCAGCAGCGACGCGGCCCGGTACGCCTCGATCAGGTCGTAGTGGGTGACGGACGGCTTGCCGTCCCGGGTGACCGCCCACTTCCAGTCCGAGCTGGGGTGCCGGCCGATCGGCGCGTCCACCGTCCCGCTCATCGGGTCCGGGTGGCCCTGCACCAGCGTGTGGTACCGCTTCTCGGTGATCCGGTCGTGGAACTGCCGCTTGAGGTCGGTGTACGCGCGCTCGGACTTGGCGACCACCATCAGCCCGGAGGTGCCGACGTCCAGCCGGTGCACGATGCCCTGGCGCTCGGCGGCGCCCGACGTGGAGATCCGGTACCCGGCCGCGGCCAGTCCGCCGATCACCGTGGGGCCGGTCCAGCCCGGGCTGGGGTGCGCGGCGACGCCGACCGGCTTGTCGACCAGGACGATGTCCTCGTCGTCGTGCACGATCCGCATGCCCTCGACGTGCTCGGCGACGATCTGCACGGGGGCGGCCGGGGCCGGGATCTCGACCTCCAGCCAGGACCCGGCGGTCACCCGGTCCGACTTGCCGGCCACGGCGCCGTCGAGCGTCACCTTGCCCTCGGCGGCCAGCTCGGCGGCCTTGGTCCGGGAGAAGCCGAACATCCGGGACAGGGCGGCGTCGAGGCGCTCGCCCTCCAGGCCGTCGGGAACGGGGAGGCTGCGGATCTGCGCTGCGGTACTCACCCGTACGAGTATGCCGGAAACGCGACCCGCCCCCCGCCCGCCGGTGGCCGGGGGCTACTTCCCGGCCCGCCCCGGCTTCTCGGCCTTCTCGGCCGGCTGGTGGACGGTCCCGTCCGGGTTGCTGCCCCGGAAGGAGAGCAGGACCACCAGGATCCCGCCGCAGACGATCGCCGAGTCGGCGAGGTTGAAGACCGCGAAGTGCTGGACGGAGATGAAGTCCACCACGTGTCCGCGGAAGACGCCGGGCGCGCGGAACAGCCGGTCGGTGAGGTTGCCGAGCGCCCCGCCGAGCAGCAGCCCGAGCGCGATCGCCCACGGCAGGCTGTACAGCCGGCGGGCGATCCGCCAGATCACCACGATGACGGCGGAGGCGATCATCGTGAAGACGACGGTCAGCGCCTGTCCCATCCCGAAGGCCGCGCCCGAGTTGCGGATCACCTGGAAGGTGACCACGTCGCCGATCACCTTGATCGCCGCGTGGTTCTCCAGCCGGGCGACCACCAGCAGCTTGCTGCCGAGGTCGATCAGGAGTGCGAGCACCGCGACGACCAGCAGCACGCCGATCCGGCGCGGGCCCTTGGGCTTCTCGGCCGTCTCGGCGTCCACGGACGCCCCGGTCGGCTCGGCCACGGGCACCTCCACGGCATCGGCGGGGGGCGGGACGGCGTCGTCCCGGGTCTGGGGGGAACCTTGCGTGCTGATGATCCGCTCCGCTGCCGATGGAGCTCCCCCGGTCCGCAGGAGGGGGAGGGTGGTGAGCCGGTGACGGCCTGCCCGCGTTCTTCACGAACGCGTCAGACGACGTTACTCAGGCGACGTTACGGGGTCGAGCGTACGGCAAGCCCGACCCCCCTCGTCGCTCCGGTCGCCCGGTTCAACGGCGTTCCTGCTTGGCCTTGCACTGCACGCAGAGCGTCGCCCGGGGGAAGGCCTGCATCCGGGCCTTTCCGATGGCCTGTCCGCAGGACTCGCAGGTGCCGAAGCCGACGCCCTCCAGCCGTTCCAGGGCCCGCTCGGTCTGGGCCAGGCTGTCCCGCGCGTTGTTGGCGAGCGCCAGCTCGCTCTCCCGCGAGATGTTCTTCGTACCGGCGTCCACCTGGTCGTCGCCGGCTCCGTCGTTGGAGTCGCGCATCAGCCCGGAGATGGCCGCCTCGGCGGCGCCGATCTCGCCGCGGAGCCGGTCCAGATCTCCGATCAGCTCGTGGTGCAGCTCGTGGACCTCCTCGGTGGTCCACGGGTCCTCGCCGGGCCGGACCGGCAGCGTGGCCGGGTCGACGGACTCCGCGCCGCGCGGTGCGGTGACGGTGTCGGTGCTCGTGCTCGAGTTCGGTGCGGTAGTGGTCACGGTCCCCTCCCCTGGGTCGACCGCCACGGCCTTGCGTGCCCGCTTGGTGGCGGTACCCACGCCGGTTCCCTTCTCAGCCATGGCTTTCGACCCCATCTACGAACGAATCGAGCCGCCGGTTCCCGGCGGCTTCCAGTGCCGGAACGATAATCCCGATCAAAACCGGTCACAACATGACATACCGACGCCCCATAACGATCCCACCCAGGCAGCCGCCCCAACCGTCACGCCCCGTGCGCTCATGGATTTGTGCCCAGATCGACTCCGGCTAATCTCCACCGTCGAACACCTCCGGAGCTCCCCCGGAACGCCCCGGACCACCCGGGGGAGGCGGTCGGGGCGAAACGGTTTGGACAAACCGACTCGCCCGGCCGATACACTGGGCCTGCGAGGCGCAGATGGGACGAGTACCGACGTACGCAGCCACCAGCGACCCGGGGACGGTGCGAGCCCGGGGGTGTGCACGGCGGGAAGATCACCCCGGAGTCGCCGGAAGAACGGCCGCCACCACCACGGCGTCCCACTAGACCCGGCAGCAAACCCCAAACAAGAGGGCCGTGAACGCAGCACCGCGGCCAAGGAGGGTGGTACCGCGGGTCGGCGAACGCCGTCTCGTCCCTCCGGAGGATCCAGTCCCAGCATCCGCCGGAGGTAGACGCCGCGATGGCCAGCTCCTACAACCCCGTCCCCGCGCAGGTGGATCTGCCTGCCCTTGAGCACCAGATCCTTTCCTTCTGGCAGGACGACAAGATCTTCCAGCGCAGTCTGGAGCAGTCCGAGGGCCGCCCCGAGTGGGTGTTCTACGAGGGCCCGCCCACCGCCAACGGCATGCCCGGCGCGCACCACATCGAGGCCCGCGTCTTCAAGGACGTCTTCCCGCGCTTCCGGACCATGAAGGGCTACCACGTCGCCCGCAAGGCCGGCTGGGACTGTCACGGCCTGCCGGTCGAGCTCGCCGTCGAGAAGGAGCTGGGCTTCTCCGGCAAGCAGGACATCGAGGCGTACGGCATCGCCGAGTTCAACGCCAAGTGCCGCGAGTCGGTGACCCGCCACACCGACGCCTTCGCCGAGCTGACCACCCGCATGGGGTACTGGGTCGACCTCGACGAGGCCTACCGGACGATGGACCCGTCGTACGTCCAGTCCGTCTGGTGGTCGCTCAAGCAGATCTTCGACAAGGGCCTGCTGGTGCAGGACCACCGGGTCGCCCCCTGGTGCCCGCGCTGCGGCACCGGCCTCTCGGACCACGAGCTGGCCCAGGGCTACGAGACCGTGGTCGACCCGTCGGTCTTCGTCCGCTTCCCGCTGACCAGCGGCCCGCTGGCCGGCCAGGCCGCCCTGCTGGTCTGGACCACCACCCCGTGGACCCTGGTCTCCAACACCGCCGCCGCCGTCCACCCGGACGTCACCTACGTGGTGGCCACCGACGGCGACGAGAAGCTCGTCGTCGCCGAGCCGCTGGTCGCCAAGGCGCTCGGCGAGGGCTGGGAGACCACCGGCGAGTCCTTCACCGGCGCCGAGATGGAGCGCTGGGCCTACCGCCGCCCCTTCGACCTGGTCGAGATCGAGAACGCCCACTACGTCCTCAACGCCGACTACGTCACCACCGAGGACGGCACCGGCATCGTCCACCAGTCCCCCGCCTTCGGCGCGGACGACCTCGCGACCTGCCGCAAGTACGGCCTGCCGGTGGTCAACCCGGTGCTCGGCGACGGCACCTTCGCCCCCGAGGTCCCGCTGGTCGGCGGCCAGTTCTTCAAGAAGGCCGACGAGGCCCTGGTCGCGGACCTCAAGGAGCGCGGCCTGCTCTTCCGCCACCTGCCGTACGAGCACAGCTACCCGCACTGCTGGCGCTGCCACACCGCGCTGCTCTACTACGCGCAGCCGTCGTGGTACATCCGGACCACCGCCGTCAAGGACGCGATGATCCGTGAGAACGAGGCCACCAACTGGTACCCGGACACCGTCAAGCACGGCCGCTTCGGCGACTGGCTGAACAACAACATCGACTGGGCGCTCAGCCGCAACCGCTACTGGGGCACCCCGCTGCCGATCTGGCGCTGCGAGGAGGGCCACCTCACCTGCGTCGGCTCGCTGGCCGAGCTGTCCGAGCTCACCGGCACCGACCAGAGCGGCCTCGACCCGCACCGCCCGTACATCGACGCGGTGACCTTCGCCTGCCGCGACTGCGGCGGCACCGCCACCCGCGTGCCCGAGGTCATCGACGCCTGGTACGACTCGGGCTCGATGCCCTTCGCCCAGTACGGCTACCCGTACCGGAACAAGGAGCTGTTCGAGAAGCGCTACCCGGCGCAGTTCATCTCCGAGGCGATCGACCAGACCCGCGGCTGGTTCTACACGCTGATGGCGGTCGGCACCCTGGTGTTCGACAAGAACAGCTACGAGAACGTCGTCTGCCTGGGCCACATCCTGGCCGAGGACGGCCGCAAGATGTCCAAGCACCTGGGCAACATCCTCCAGCCGATCCCGCTGATGGACCAGCACGGCGCCGACGCCGTCCGCTGGTTCATGGCGGCCGGCGGTTCGCCCTGGTCGGCCCGCCGGGTCGGCCACGGCACCATCCAGGAGGTGGTTCGCAAGACCCTCCTCACCTACTGGAACACCGTCGCCTTCCAGGCCCTGTACGCCCGCACCTCGAACTGGGCGCCCTCCGCGAACGACCCGGCCCCGGCCGACCGTCCTCAGCTGGACCGCTGGGTGCTCTCCGAGCTGAACACCCTGGTCCGCGAGGTCGACGCCGCCTACGAGGCGTACGACACCCAGCGCGCCGGCAAGCTGCTGTCGGGCTTCGTCGACGACCTCTCCAACTGGTACGTCCGCCGCGGCCGCCGCCGCTTCTGGCAGGGCGACGCCGCCGCGCTCGCCACCCTGCACGAGGCGCTGGAGACCGTCACCCGCCTGATGGCGCCGCTCACCCCGTTCATCACCGAGCGGGTCTGGCAGGACCTGGTCGTCCCGGTCGTCCCGCAGGCCCCGGCCTCGGTGCACCTGGCCACCTGGCCGGAGGCCGACGAGTCGCTGATCGACACCGAGCTCTCCCGGCACATGGCGCTGGTCCGCCGCCTGGTCGAGCTCGGCCGGGCCACCCGCGCCGAGTCCGGCGTGAAGACCCGTCAGCCGCTCTCGCGCGCCCTGGTCGCCGCCCAGGGCTGGGAGGAGCTGCCCGCCGACCTGCGCGCGCAGATCGCCGAGGAGCTCAACGTCTCCACCCTGGAGTCCCTCGCGGAGGTCGGCGGCTCGCTGGTCGACACCAGCGCCAAGGCCAACTTCCGCGCGCTGGGCAAGCGTTTCGGCAAGGGCGTCCAGGACGTCGCCAAGGCGGTCGCCGCCACCGACGCCGCCCGCCTGGCCGCCGAACTGCGCGCGACCGGCGAGACCTCGGTCGACCTCAACGGCGAGACGATCACCCTCTCCCCCGACGAGGTGATCATCACCGAGACCCCGCGCGAGGGCTGGGCCGTCGCCAACGAGTCCGGCGCCACCGTCGCCCTCGACCTGGCCATCACCCCGGAGCTCAAGCGCCTCGGCATCGCCCGCGACGCCATCCGCCAGATCCAGGAGGCCCGCAAGAACTCCGGCCTCGACGTCGCCGACCGCATCGTCCTGCGCTGGCGCGCCACCTCCGAGGAGACCGCCGAGGCCATCGCCGAACACGGCCCCCTCGTCGCCGAAGAGGTCCTCGCCACCGACTTCGCCGCCGGCGCCGCCGACTGGGAGTCCGAGTCCTTCACCGACGACTCCCTCGGCCTCGCCTTCCAGCTCCGCAAGGCCTGACCCCGCACCACCCCGAACCGCCGTCCGGCCCCCGCCGGGCGGCGGTTCCGTCTCTCCCCACCCACCCGTCACGCCCTCTCCCCCGCCGGCCTCCCACCTCCGGAGCCGCCCCTCCTCCCGCCCCCGGAGCCTCCCCTCCTCCCGCCCCCTCCCGCCCTCCTCCCGCCCTTCTCCCTCCCCACCCGCGCGGCACGCCCCCACCCTCCCCGCCCCCTCCCGCCCCCTCCTCCTCCCCCGCGAGAGGGACGCGCTGCGGGAGGGGGCGGCGCAGGGGGTGGGTGCGGAGAGGGGCGTGACGGGTGATTTTCA
>NZ_JBSFWR010000141.1:0-18642 GCF_053594915.1 Kitasatospora sp. NPDC002543
GGCCGGGCTGGAGGGTTCCGCAGACCAGCCAGGTGCCGCCGTCCAGGTCCCCGGCCGACGGCAGCCCGTCCGGGGCGCCGACGATCCCGCCGGTCCGGCTACCGCTCGCCGCCCTCCAGGTCGGCCAGGGTCGCCCGCAGCCAGGCGAGTTCGGCCTCGGTGGTGGCGCGGGCGACCAGGAGCAGGCCGCGTCGGAACGGGTCGGCGAACTCCTCGGCGCCGACGGGGCGGTCGCCCTCGTAGAAGAAGCTCGCGGGCTCGGCGAGGAAGTCCAGCCGGCGGCGGAGCACGGCGGCCTGGGCGGCCGGGTCGGCGAGGTGTCGCAGGAAGGCGAGCAGGGTGAACCAGCGGTTCTCGTCGCTGACGTCGAGCGGCTCGGGTGCGCGCAGCCGGTCGAGCAGTGCGGTGCGGCCGGCGTCGGTGAGGTGCAGGGTGTGCCGGGGTGCCGCGGCGCTGCCCGGTTCGGTCTCGCGGACCAGCAGGCCGTCCGCCTCCAGGCGCTTGATCGCGGGGTAGAGCGTGCCGTCGCTGATCGGGCGGACGTGGCCGGTGAGTGCGGCGAGGTGCCGGCGCAGCTCGTAGCCGTGGAGGGGGCGGTCGTACAGGAACCCGAGGATCGCGAGCTTCAGCATGGGGCCACTCTCTCAGATCCTTCCCTCGGGGCATGGGTATCTCGTTTACGCTATACCTCGGATTCGATGTATTGTCCTGGCCGTCCGCCGGAATCCCCGGAGTCGGCGCCCACCGCTGGTGCCCTTCGCGGCGTCCGTTGTCGGCGCCCGCCGAGGCCGGACCCCCTGGAAGAGGAGCGATCGAGCATGCGTGAGGCCCCCGTCACCCCGAACGGCGACCGGATCCGCTGGGTCGAGCTGCCCGGCGCCGAGCCGGCCCGGCTCTACCTGCACGGGCTCGGCGCCAGCTCGCCGGCCTACTTCGCGGCCGTCGCCGCCCACCCGCTGCTCGCCGGGCGGCGCTCGCTGCTGTTGGACCTGCTCGGCTTCGGCCTCAGTGACCGTCCGACGGACTTCGGCTACACGCTGGAGGAGCACGCGGACGCGGTCGCGGCGGCGGTCACGGCCGCCGGTCCGGACCGCGTCGAGGTGGTCGGCCACAGCATGGGCGGGGCGGTCGCCGTCGTCCTCGCCCGGCGGCACCCGCACCTGGTCGAGCGGCTGCTCCTGGTGGACGCCAACCTGGACCGGATCGACCCCGACCGGAGCCGGCCCGGCAGCAGCGGCATCGCGGCCTACGGGGAGGCGGAGTTCCTGGCCGGCGGGCGGGACGAAGTCGCCGAGCGGGTCGGCCCGTTCTGGTGGTCCACCATGCGGCTGGCCGGTCCCGAGGCGCTCCACCGCAGCGCCCGCTACCTCGCCCGGGCGACCGAGCCGACCATGCGCGAGCTGCTGCTCGGCCTCGACCTTCCGCGCACCTTCCTCCACCCGGCGGCGGACGGCGAGCCGACGGGGGCCGGTGAGCTCCGGACCGCGGGCGTACGGGTGGTCGCGGTGCCGGACTGCGGGCACAACATCATGATCGACAATCCGGACGGCTTCGCGGCCGCCGCGGCGGAGGCCCTCGGGAAGGGGTGACCGGATGCGGGTGAGCGCGCGGGGGAATGGAGGCGGGCGGCCGGGGGGGTGTCGGTCGCGGTTCGCCGTAGGCTGAGGTGAATCCGCCCCAGAGGAGTCCCGTCCGATGTCCATCGTGGTCCCGCCCGCGCTCGCCGCGTCCCTGGAGGAGTTCCTCGGCGCCGAGGGGCGTGCCTGGGTGGCCCGACTGCCCGCCCTGGCGGTCGAGTCGCTCGACCGCTGGGAGTTGGCCCTGGACGGGCCGGCCGCGCACGGGGTGGTCGGGCTGGTGCTGCCCGTGCTGCGGGCCGACGGGGTGCCGGCCGTGCTCAAGCTCCAGCCCGTGGACGAGGAGACGGTGGGGGAGCCGCTCGCCCTGACGGCCTGGGGCGGCCGGGGTGCCGTCCGGCTGCTCGACCACGAACCGGCCACCGGCTCAATGCTGTTGGAGCGCCTGGACCAGGGGCGTTCCCTGCTCGACCTGCCCGACGACCTCGCCGCGCTGCGGGTGATCGCCGAACTGCTCAGAGAGTTGACGTCCCGTCAGGCACCCTCCGGGATGCGCACGTTGGCGGGCACGGCGAGCGACCTGCTGGACCGGGCCCCGGCCGGTGCCGCCGCCCTCGCCGACCCGGCGGAACGGCGGCTGCTCGCCGACTGCGCGGCCGCCCTGTGCGAGGTCCGGGCCGATCCCGGCGACCGCCTGCTGCACTGGGACCTGCACTACGGCAACGTGCTGGCCCCGCTCCCGGGCAGCGGCCGGGCGCCCTGGCTGGCCATCGATCCCAAACCGCTGGCCGGACACCCCGGATTCGAGCTGCTTCCGGCGCTGCGCAACCGCTGGGCGGACCTGGTGGCCACCGGGGACGTCGCCCGGGCCCTGCGGCGTCGCTTCGACCTGGTGACGGAGGTGCTGGAGCTGGACCGCCGGGTGGCGGCGGGCTGGACGCTCGCCCGGGTGCTGCAGAACGCTCTCTGGACGGTCGAGGAGGGCGGCGCGGCGTTCGATCCGGCCCAACGCGCGATCGCCGAGCTGCTGTTGGGGCGCTGAGCTCGGCGTGTGCCGAGCCCCCGGCGCTCGTGGGTGCCCTCGGCGCTCGTGGCGCCGCTCGGGCCCGGAACTCCCTCAGCGCTCCCGCAGGGGAACGAAGCGCACCGGTGTCCCCGGCCGGGCCTGGGCGGCGGCCGCGAGATCGGCGGCCGGTACGACGCCGACCACCGGGTAGCCGCCGGTGGTCGGGTGGTCGGCCAGGAACACCACCGGCTGCCCGTCCGGCGGAATCTGCACCGCGCCCAACACCATGCCCTCGCTGGCCAGTTCGCCGCCTCGGGCGCGGACCACCGGCGGCCCCTCGGTGCGCAGTCCGACCCGGTTTCCGGTCGGTGAGACCAGGTACCGGTCGTGTCCGAGCCGGGCCACCGCCTCCGGGGTGAACCAGTCCGTGCGCGGTCCGAGCCGCAGCCGCAGCACCAGTTCGGTCGGGGGCGCGGGCATGGGCACCAGCTCCGGCCGGGCCCGGTACGGCGGCGCGGCGCCGACCGGCAGCCGGTCCCCGGCGGTCAGCGGGGCCGGCCCGAGTCCGGAGAGCAGGTCCGCCGAGCGGCTGCCGAGCACCGCCGGGACGGCGATCCCGCCGGCCACCGCCAGGTAGCCGCGCACCCCGGCCGTCGCGGCCCCGACCTCGACCACGGATCCGGCCGGCACCACGACCGGCGCACCCCAGGCGACCGGCCGGCCGTCCACCCGGACGGGTGAGGGAGCGCCGGTGACGGCGACCAGCGCCGTCCCGACGGCGCGCAGCGCGACCCCGCCGAGCGTGGTCTCCAGCCCGGCCGTCCCGGGTTCGTTGCCCACCAGCCGGTTGGCCGCCCGCAGCGCCGGCTCGTCCAGGGCCCCGGCCCTGGGCACCCCGAGGTGGGCGACTCCGCGCCGCCCGAGGTCCTGGACCGTGGTCAGCGGCCCCGGCCGTACCACCACCAGTTCGTTCAACTCGGCGTCTCCTCAGGCCCGTTCCGCGGTGAACCGGACCCGGGTGCCCGGGGACAGCAGGGCCGGGGGCTCGCGGTCGGTGTCCCACAGCGGGAGTGCCGTGCGGCCGACCAGCTGCCAGCCGCCGGGGGAGGGGTGCGGGTAGACCCCGGTGTACGGGCCGGCCAGGGCGACCGAGCCGGCCGGGACGGAACTGCGCGGGGTGGCCCGGCGCGGCACGTCGAACCGTGCCGGGAGCCCGGTGAGGTAGCCGAAGCCGGGGGCGAAGCCGCAGAACGCGACGACGTACTCGGGCTCGGTGTGGATCCGTACGGCGGCTTCCTCGGACACCTCCCACAGTGCGGCGACCTCGGCCAGGTCGGCGCCGTCGTACACGGTCGGGACCTCCACCAGCGGCCCGCGCGCCGCCCCGGCCGCCACCGGGCGGGCGGTGCGCAGCAGCGCCGCCACCGCGTCGACGTCCGCGACGCCGTCCAGCAGCAGGGTGCGCGCGGCCGGCACCAGCTCCTCCACCGCGCCGATCTCCCCGGCCTCCCGGCGCTCGCCCAGCCAGCCGTACAGCGCCGCCACCTCGGCCGTCCCGGGCAGTTCGACCAGCAGCGCCCGTTCACCGACCCGGCGCACGGCTCCGACCGTCACGTGAAGGCCTCCACCCGGACCCCGGCGGAGGCCAGGGCGCCCCGGATCCGCCAGGCGAGCTGGGCGGCACCGGGGGTGTCGCCGTGGACGCAGAGCGAGCGGGCCTCGACGGGGATCCGCTCGCCGCCGGCGGCCTCCACCGTGCCGTCCCGGGCGATGCCGACGGCCCGGGTGATGACCGACTCGGGGTCGTGCACGACGGCGTCCGGCTCGCGGCGCGGCACGAGGGCGCCGGTGCGGGTGTACGCGCGGTCCGCGAAGGCCTCGGCGACCACCGGGAGGCCGACGCCCTCGGCCACCTCCAGCAGCAGCGAGCCCGGCAGGCCCAGCACCGGCAGCGGGCCGTCGCAGACCGCGCCGGCCCGCAGCACTCCGGCCACCACGGCCTCGGCCTGCTCGGAGTCGCCGACCACCCGGTTGTAGAGGGCGCCGTGCGGTTTGACGTAGGAGACCTTGGATCCGGCCGCGCGGGCGAACACCTGGAGGGCGCCGATCTGGTACGCGATCTCGTCGGCGAGCTCCTCCGGGGGGACGTCCATCGCGCGGCGGCCGAATCCGGCCAGGTCGCGGTAGGAGACCTGGGCGCCGATCCGGACACCGCGCTCGGCGGCCAGGGAGCAGACCCGGCGCATCGTCGACGGGTCCCCGGCGTGGAACCCGCAGGCGACGTTGGCACTGGTCACCACGGAGAGCAGCGCCTCGTCGTCGGTCAGGGTCCAGCGTCCGAACCCCTCGCCGAGGTCCGCATTGAGATCGATCACCGCATCGGCCACGCCCGTCCGCCTCCCAGCAGCTGTTGAGCCAGATGGTAGGGCCTGCGGATGAAGGCCGTTGCCCGTGACCCGGTGGCCCGCCGCCCCGGGGCGTGTGGCCAGGGGCGCACGCCCCGGGGCGGCGCCGCGCGGGGCGGCGACGGGGACTGCGGGGCCGCGCCGCGGTGCGGGGTGCCCGGTTCAGCCGGCGGTCACCGGCATCCGGAAGGACCGCTCCAGTGGGCGCAGTGCCCGCAGCACGATCAGGAGCGGCACGACGCCGAAGACCCCGAACGACATGTCGATGAATCTCCATGTCAATGGAATCCCGCGCAGCGGCCCGCAGATCAGTGCCAGCGGAATGACGCCGGCGCAGGCGAGCACGGCCCAGCGGATCACCCAGATGTTGCGGACCGGGTCCCTGAGCGGACCCCGGAAGGCGGCGGCGATCACCAGGTGGGCGAAGGCCAGCCAGTCGGTGCCGTAGGCCAGGAAGGGGTAGCGCGCGTTGGTCTCGGCGACGCCGGCGTGGACCCGTTCGAGCCAGTCCATCGCGGCGGGGAGGCGGTCGCTCAGCGGTGCGGCCGGGCCGGAGGCGAAGTCGACCAGCCAGCGGGTCTCGGTCTCCAGCGGGAACGCGGTGAGGCCGCTGAGCACCAGGCAGACCAGGAAGAGCCAGAGCCACCGCCGGACCTTGCGAAGGATGACCGCGGAGTCGCCGTCCATCTCGCCCACCTCCATGATGCCGGGCATGCCGAGCATGCCGAAGTGCGGACGGAGCCTTGTCCCGCCTGCGCGGAACCGACTCTAGACCCATCTTTTGAACGTGTTCAACTAGCCCTCCGAGTGGCCCCGGCCCCGGCCCCGGCCCTGGCCCAGTCCGGCCCCGGCCCGGCTCGGAACGCAGCGGTGCCCGGACTCCGAGGAGCCCGGGCACCGACGGCGGGCGGCACGCCGCCCGAACCGTTACACCGTGTAGGTGTACGTCACCGGCGCGCTCGTCCCTCCCGCCGTGGTGACCGTCACGTCCACCGGCCCGGGCTGCGCGCCCGCCGGGGCCGTGGCCGTGCAGTAGGACGGCCCGCAGGAGACGTGGGTGGCCGGCACCCCGCCGAAGGCCACCGTCCCGTACGTCAGGTTGCTGCCGGACACCGTCACCCGGGTGCCGCCGGCGACCGGGCCGGAGGTGTCGTAGAGGGCGCCGACCGTCGGCGCGGCCGGGGTCGGCGGGGTGCCGGTGTAGTCGAAGGCGGCCGGTGCGGCGGCCGTGCCGCCGGGCGTCACCACGCTGACCGGGGCGCTGCCCGAGCCCGCGGGCGTGGTCACCGTGCACGAGGTGTCGGTGCAGCGGCCGGGTGCCGGGAGGCCGCCGACCAGCACCATGCCGTTGGCCAGGTTGCTGCCGCTGACGGTCACCGCGGTGCCGCCCGCGGCCGGGCCGGTGGTGGTGTCGAGGCCGGAGACGGCCGGTGCGGCCTGGACGGTCGCGGGCAGGAAGCTCTTGCTGCCGAGGTCGTAGCCGGACACGTGCCCGGTCGGGTCGGTGTCGTTCGGGTTGGCGACCGTGGCGGTGATCACGCCGGCGATCGGCACCCCGGGCGTGGTGGCCAGGTTGAGCTTCATGAAGTTGTACGACCCGGGTGCCCGGGTGGCGGTGAACACGGCCTCCAGGTGGCGGTGGTCGGGGGAGAGGGTCGTGGTGAAGGTGTAGTCCTTCGGGGCGGGGAAGAACATCGCGCCGTCGGTGGTGACGCCCGGCGGCAGGTCCAGGGTGATGTGCGTCGGTCCGGTCAGGTCCGCGGTGCCCGACGCGGTCCAGTCCACCGACATGTTGCCGGTGGTGAAGAAGCCGCCCGGGTAGTTCCCGTTCTGCGACACGGTCACGTGCTGGGCGGAGGTCGACGTCTGCCGGGCGGCGGCCGGTGTCGCGCCGGCCGTGGCGCCGGTGGCGAGGGCGGCGCCGGTGGCGAAGGTGGTCACGGACAGCGCGGCGGTGAGGCCCGCTTTGGCCAGTCGGGTGATCATAGGTCGATCATCACCGAACCAACGCGTCGCCCTCACGGTTTTCTCGAATGCCGGTTCGAGAATGGCGGAATTCCATCGAAACGGTGTTCTGAATCGGCCCTTCGCACCGCCGCCCACCTGCCGCTCCGCCCGTCCGCAAGGTCCGTTTCGGTCGATGTCGGTGCGAACCTCTAATCTTGTCCTCCGTGACCGCCATCGCAGACCCGCCCACCGAGCCCGGCCTCCGTCCTCCCGCCGGCCCGGCCGTCGCGCGCCCCGCGCCCGGCCCCGCCGCCGACGAGGGCCTGGCCCGCCGGCTCAAGGCGCTGGCCTGCACCGCCCCGCTGCACGACCTGGACAACCGCAAGGTCAACCTGGCCGGCGAGTACGGCGGCTACGCGATGGCCGAGGTCGGTCTCGCCGCGATCGACCTGGTCACCCTGAACATGGACTTCGACACCGGGGCCGACCGCGACACGGTGCTCGCCCGGCTGCTGCCCCGGGTCGCCGCCCAGGCCGTCGGCCGCCCCGCCGTCGAGCACGAGCGGGTCGCCCGCTGGGTGCTGGAGTCGCTGATCAACGTCGGCAGCGTGGACCGCGGCTTCCGCGCCGTCTACGGCACCTTCGGCGCGGACGGCGAGTACGTCCGCCGCGACTACGACTTCAAGCTGATCGAAGAGGTCCCCGGCCCCGATGGCGGCGTCTACCTGCGCACCACCGACGAGGCGGTCAACGTCCTGGTCGGCGCGCTCGACACCGACGTCACCTCGGCCCAGATCGCCGCCGAGGTCAAGCTGGAGGTGCTGATCCGCCGCGGCCGCCTGGCCGACGCCCAGCTCGCCGCCGAGCAGGCCCGCTACCGCACCGTCCAGTACGCCGAGACGCTGCGCCGCGCCCTGGACGCCACCCGCCGCAACGTCCGGGCGGTCGACTGGATGCGCGCCGTTCCGGACCTCATCGAGGAGGCGCTGGACCACATCGCGGACCGCTACCGGCACGAGAACGCGATTCTCACCAACATCCGCAAGGCCCGCGACGAGGCCGAGGACCCGGAGCACAAGCGCCGCGCCGCCGAGCTGGTCGACATCGTCAAGGACTGCATCCGCCGCCACACCCAGCTCCAGACCCGCCTCCTGGAGGCCGGTCCGCTGTTCCGCGCCGAGCAGGACCGGCAGGCCTTCGCCGCCCCCGGCGCCCGCAGCGGCATCGACCTCTACGGGCAGCTGCTCGCCCCCGTGCTGCGGCTGCCGATAGAGCAGGCCGTCCGCCCCACCGGCGCGTTCTTCGCCCGCGGCGCCGGTCTGCGCACCCCGGTCTCGGTCCGGGTCGCCGACCTCGTCGACCTGCTGCTCACCCCGCCGGTCGAACGCGAGCACCTCGGCGCCGAGCTGCCCGACCCGGACCTCGTCGCCACCCCGGACGACAGCCGCTTCTCCGAGGCCCAGCTGGAGTCCGCGACGATCCTGCTCGACCTGCCCCCGGACGCCCCCCGGCGGCTCTCCGGCCTGCTCGCCGACGCCCGCAAGCAGGACCCGGACCTCCCGTACCTGGTCGCCCTGCTCGCCGTGCACGCGGCCAGCCCGCCGGTCGGCACCGCCTACCGCCAGGGCGAGGAGCGGCTGCTGTTCGCCGTGGACGACGGCACCCCGCTGCGCGACCCGGAGTTCGGCGGCGCCGACCTGATCGTCGGCAGCGCCCTGCTCGACGCGGTCGGCATGGCCGCCGACCGCAAGGATGCCGGCTGACCGGCCGGGAAGCACCCCGCGACGAGACCTGCCGGAAACGACCTTGACGAACCGTAACCACCGCGCCACCCCCGAGGAGCACCGCCCGTGACGACCCACCACGACACGTCCTGGGCGGCCGAGAGCGAACCCGCGGCCCCCGCGCCGATCACCCCGGCCGATGTCGCGGACGCCGCCCGGCTGGTCTCCTTCGGCCTCCAGGCCAAGCTGCTGCCCGCGCGGGACGCCGAGTACGCCGAGCTGGTGCGCCGCCACCGCGAGGACCCACCCTTCGCCCGCCTCGCCGACGCCATCGCCACCGGCATGGGCCTGGTCGTCCTGGAGGTCTCCCCGCGGGCCGGCATGGCCGTGGCCGCCGCCGAGGATTCGCTGTTCGCCGTCCGGATGGGCGACTACTCGCGCCGCGCCGCCTCCGAGTCCACCGACCGCTTCCTGCACGGCCTCGCCCACCTGGCCGTCGCCGCGATGGCCTTCCCCCGCCCCGAGGACCTCGCCGACGACGGGTACCTCGGCCGGATCACCGTCAACGGCGTCGACTCCTTCGTCCGCCAGGCCTGCCGCCGCCTGGAGGAGCAGGCCGACGCCGAGGGGGCCAACACCGACCCGGCCTCCGACGCCCCCGGCCTGGAGGCCGCCTGGCGGGTCTGGGCCCGGCGCACCGCCACCGGCGCCACCAAGGACGCCCGCCGGCTCTCCGGCTCCACCATCGGCATCGTCGCCAAGGCCGTGATGTTCCTGGTCGACTCCGGCTTCCTCCAGAAGGTCTCCGACGATTCCGGCGGCACCTACCGCACCACCGCCCGCTACCAGCTCCAGGTGCGCGACCTGGCCGGCAGCGCCGCGATGGCCGAACTGCTCGACCTCGGCATCGTCCCGGTCTCCGACGGCACCGCCAGCCTGCTGCCGCCCGACACCGGCGACGAACTGGTCGCCGACGCGGGGCTGCCCTTCCACTCGCTCTGAGCCCCGGCGCTCCGAGCCCACCCGCTCCGCGCCCACCGCGCCGGCCCCGGACCACCCGCCCGGGCCGGCCCGCCGCCCGTCCCTCACGCCACGCAAGCCACGGAGAACCGCCGCACATGTACGAGCTCAACCGGGTCCGCCTCTACTCGATCGGACCGGCCGGCGCCCGCTACGCCGACACGGTGCTCGACCTGCGCGGCGTCGGCGAGCCGGTCGCCGACCCGGCCCCGCAGCAGATCGGCCTGTTCGGCGAGGACGTCGACGGCCCGGTCCGCCGACCCGCCCCCGCGGGCGTGCTCTTCCTGGAGAACGGCGGCGGCAAGTCCGTCCTGCTCAAGCTGATCTTCTCGGTGATGCTCCCCGGCCACCGCAACACCCTCGGCGGCGCCAGCTCCGGCGTGCTGCGCAAGTTCCTGCTCGCCGACGACTGCGGCCACGTCGCCCTGGAGTGGCAGCACACCGTCACCGGCGAGCTGATCGTGGTCGGCAAGGTCAGCGAGTGGCGCGGACGCCAGGTCTCCTCCGACCCGCGCAAGTTCGCCGAGACCTGGTACTCCTTCCGCCCCGGCGCCGGCCTGACCCTCGACTCGCTGCCGGTCGCCGAACGGGTCAGCCTGGCCGGCGACCAGAAGGCCCGCGGCCGCCGCCGCACCATGAAGGGCTTCCGCGACGCCCTCACCGAGGCCGGCAAGGCCCACCCCCACCTCGACCTGGTCTTCGAGGACGGCCACGACCGCTGGACCGAGCACCTCGGCGAGCTCGGCCTCGACCCCGAACTCTTCCGCTACCAGCGCGAGATGAACGCCGACGAGGGCGAGGCGGCCGGCCTCTTCGCGGTCAAGCACGACAGCGACTTCACCGACCTCCTGCTGCGCGCCGTCACCGACACCCGGGACACCGACGGCCTCGCCGACCTCGTGCACGGCTTCGCCGCCAAGCTCGGCCGCCGCGCCGAACTCACCGCCGAACGCGACTTCACCGCGGGGTCGTTGGACCTGCTGGAGCGCATCGCCGAGGCCACCACCGCCCGCGAGACCGTCCGCGAGGCCCACCGCACCGCGGAGCGCCGCACCCGCCGCCTCGCCCACGCCCTCGCCTCCCGCGCCACCGCCGAACGCGACCGCGCCCAGGACCTCGCCATCGAGGTCGCCGCCGCCGCGAGCGCCGTCACCGCGGCCGAGGCCGACCGCACCCGGCACAGCCTGATCACCGACGAACTCACCCACCGGCACGCCACGTTGAGCCTCACCGCGGCCACCGCCGAGGCCGCCGCGTTGCGCCGCGAACTCATCGACGCCCGCACCCTGCACTCGGCCTGGCAGGCCGCCGAGGCGGTGCTGCGCCAGCGCGCCGCCGCCGACCGGGTCACCCGGGTCGCCGCGGCCATCCGCGAGGCCGAACTGGACGCCGCCCCCGCGCTCGCCGCCCGCGCCCGCGCCGCGGCCGCCCTGGCCCGCGCCCTGGAGTCCGCCGCCGCGGCCGCCGAGTCCCGCGCCGACACCGAGGAGGAGCGCGCCGGAGAGCTCCAGGAGGACGGCGGCAAGGCGCAGGCCGGCGCCACCGAGGCCGCCACCGCCGCCCAGAAGGCCCGCAGCGAGGCCGAGCACCTGCGCCAGCGCCTCGTCGAGGTCGAGCAGGAGACCGAGGCCGCCGTCGAGGCCGGCTTCATCGACGCCGACGGCGACGTGGACCCGGCCCGCGCCGCCCTGCACGCCGCCGACGTCGAGAAGGCCGCCGCCGCCGCGCTCGCCCAGGCCCGCACCTCCGCCGAGTCCGCGGCCGCCCGGCTGCGCGAGGCCGCCGCCGCCACCTCGCGCGCCGAACTGGCCGCCGAACGGGCCGGCGACGCCCGCAAGGACGCCGCCCGCTCGCTGGCCGCCGAACAGCGCACCGCCGCCCTGCTCGCCACCGAGCAGCGCCTCGCCGACCTGCTCTCCCTGACCCCCTACCAGGAGGGCGCCGAGGAGGACGCCGGCTTCCTCACCCCCACCGTGCTCGACCGCAACGCCGAGTACCTGCGCGAACTCCTCGACGAGTCCATCGCCACCGCCGAACGCACCCTGTTCGACCTCCGCACGGCCGCCGCCGACGACTCCCGCATCCTCGCCGCCCTCGGCGACGGCGGCCTGCTGCCGCCCGGCCCGGACGTGCTCGCCACCGTCGAGTACCTCGCCGAGCACGGCATCCCGGCCCTGCCCGGCTGGCGCTACCTCGCCCAGTCCGTCGACCCGGCCGACCACGAGGCGATCCTCGCCGCCCGCCCCGAACTGGTCGACGGCGTCGTCGTCACCGACCCGTCCTCGCTGGAGCGCGCCCGCGAGGCCCTGCAGGCCGCCGCCCTGCTGCCGCGCTCCACCGTCGCCGTCGGCGCCGCCGCCTCGCTGGTCGCCCCGATCACCGACGAGCCCGCCTTCTTCCTCGTCCCGCCGAACCCGGCCATGCACGACGAGTCCGCCGCCGACGGCGAGCGCCGCGAACTGCGCGCCCGGGCGAGCGCCCGCGAGGAGCACATCCGCGAACTGGCCGGCCGCCTCGGCGCCGACCGCGCCCTCGCCGCGCGCCTCGCGTCCTGGCACGCCAGCTGCCCGCCCGGCACCCTCGCCGAACTCGCCGCCGCCGCCGAGACCGCCCGCGAGCACGCCGAGCAGGCCGCCGCCGCCCTGGCCACCCTGCGGGCCGACCACGACGAGGCCGAGACCGACCACGCCGCCGCGGCCTCCGCCCACGAGGAGCACCGCGAGGCCGCCCAGCGCGCCCGCCGCCGCGCCGACGCCCTCTCCGGCCTCGCCTTCCGGCTGCGCGAGCGCGGCAACTGGGCCCGCCGCCAGCGCGAACTCGCCGAGGACGCCGCCGAGTGCGACCGCCGCCAGGCGCTGTGCGCCGAACGCGCCCGCACCTGCGACGAGGACCGCCGCGCCGCCCAGCGCGCCGCCGACGACGCCCGCCGCACCGCCCGCGCGCTGCGCGCCGAACGCGCCGAGATCCCCGCCGCCGAGCAGGCCGACGAGCCCGACGGGACCGCCCCCGCCGCGCTGCCCGCCCTGCGCGAGGCCTACCGCGCCGCGTCCCAGCTGTACGAGAAGGTCGGCGTCGGCGCGGACCTGCGCGCCGAACAGGCCCGCGCCGAGGGCGACGAGGCCGCCGCCGCGGCCGAACTCGACCGCCTCACCAACAAGGTGCGCACCCGCGCCGAGGAGCTCCTCGGCAGCCCCGACGGCGCCGACGGCCCGGCCCGCCAGGCCGCCGCTGCCCGCGCCGAGGAGCTGGTCGCCACCATCGAGGCCCGCTCCGCCGCCGCCAGCGAGCAGCTCGGCCGCCTGCGCGGCGACGCCGAACGCTCCGCCCCCGCCGACGGCGAGGCGCACACCGAGCTGCCCGAGGACCTCGTCCCCACCGACCCGGAGCACGCCCAGGCCCTGCTGCGCACCGCCACCAGCCGCCTCGCCGAGCGCCGTGAGGCCCTGGACGCCGCCCGCACCGCCCACGCCGACCTCCAGCGCACCTTCGACACCGCCCAGGCCTCCGCCGCCGACTTCGACGAGCTGGCCGGCCAGCTGCGCGACGGCCTGCGCGACAACCAGGAGGACCCGGACGACGCGGTCGAGCCGTACCTGGGCTCGCTGGCCGAGGCCCGCACCGGCGTCACCGAGGCCCGCCGCGCCCTGCGCACCGCCGCCGGCGAGCTGTCCTCCTCCGAACTCGCCGTCCGCGACGCCGCCGACGCCCTCGTCCGGCACGCCAACGCGGCCCGCTACGAGGCCGTACGCACCCCCGCCCGCCAGCAGATCCGCGAACTGCCCGCCTCCGCGCTGCCCGAGCACGCCGCCGCCTGGGCCGCGGCCTTCGCGCCCCGGCTGCGGGTGCTCACCGACGAACTCGCCCAGCTGGAGAAGAACCGCGGCTCGATCGTGGACCGGCTGCGCGGCCTGGTCGAGTCCTCGCTCACCACCCTGCGCGCCGCCCAGCGGCTGTCCCGGCTGCCCGAGGGCCTGGGGGAGTGGTCCGGCCAGGAGTTCCTCCGGATCCGCTTCGAGGACCCGGACCACGCCACCCTGGTCGAACGCCTGGGCGAGGTCATCGACGAGGCCACCCGCGCCGCCGTCAAGAAGAACAGCGACCTGCGCCGCGACGGCATGTCCCTGCTGCTGCGCGGGGTCGCCGCCGCGATCGGCCCCAAGGGCGTCAGCGTCGAGATCCTCAAGCCCGACGCGGTGCTGCGTGCCGAGCGGGTGAGCGTCGGCCAGATGTCCGACGTCTTCTCCGGCGGCCAGCTGCTCACCGCGGCCATCGCGCTGTACTGCACGATGGCCGCGCTGCGCGCCAACGATCGGGGCCAGTCCCAGCTGCGGCACGCCGGCACGCTGTTCCTGGACAACCCGATCGGCCGCGCCAACGCCACCTACCTGCTGGAGCTCCAGCGGGCCGTGGCCGACGCCCTCGGCGTCCAGCTCATCTACACCACCGGCCTGTTCGACACGACCGCGCTGGCCGAGTTCCCCCTGGTGATCCGTCTGCGCAACGACGCCGACCTGCGGGCCGGCCTCAAGTACATCTCGGTCGAGGAGCACCTGCGCCCGGGCCTGCCCGCCGCGCCGGACCCGGACGGCCCGACCATCCACGGCGAGATCACCGCGACCCGGATGTTCAAGCGCCCCGCGGAGGTTCCCGCCCAGTCGTGAACTGGCTAGCGTGACGGGCATGCTGACGATCGCGCACCTCAGTGACATCCACCTCGGACAGGTCCACGCCCGGGACGGTGGCAAGCGCGCCCGGCGGCGGGCCGAGCAGGTGATGGCGTACCTCGACGCCCTGCCCGGCCCGCTGGACGCGGTGTTCGTCACCGGCGACCTCGCCGACCACGGCCTGCCGGAGGAGTACCGGGAGGTCGCCGAGGTGCTGTCCTCCCGGCATCCGGTGCTCACCTGCCCCGGCAACCACGACCGCCGCTCGCCCTACCGGGAGGTGCTGCTCGGCGAGGCGCCGGGGGAGGAGCCGGTCAACCGGCTGCACCGGCTGCCCGGCGCCGACGTGCTGATGCTCGACTCCTCCGTGCCCGGGCGGGACGACGGCCTGCTGGACGAGCCGACGCTGGACTGGCTGGACACCCAACTCGCCGAGGGGCGCGGCGAGTTGCCCGCCCTGGTGGCCTTCCACCACCCGCCGGTGGAGCTGTACGTGCCGTTCGTCGACCCGATCCGCCAGTTCGGGGAGGCGCGGCTGGAGCGGGTGCTGCGCCGGCACCCCCGGGTGGCCGCGCTGTTCTGCGGCCACTCGCACACCCCGGTGGCGACCGCCTTCGCCGGGCTGCCGCTGCTGATCGCCCCCGGTGTCGTCTCCACCGTCACGCTGCCCTGCGAGGGCGGGCGCGGCATCTCCTTCGACCACCCGCCGATGCTGGCCTTCCACGTCCTGGACGGGGAGCGCCGGCTCGCCACCCACTACCGGGCGCTGCCGCTCCGGGACTGACCGGCCGGGCGGCTACGGGTGGTTGGGCTGCACCCGGGCCTGGCGCGGCGGCTGCTGCTGCGGTCCCGGGCGCGGCTGCTGGTACGGCTGTTGGTACTGGTTCGGCTGCCGGCCGGGCCCGTACGGCCCCTGCTGCCCCGCGCCGCCGTACGGCTGGGGCTGTGGCTGCGCCGACTCGTACGGCTGCCGGTAGACCGAGGAGGAGTCGGGCCGGGGGAGCGGCCGGGCGGCCGGCGGTCCGGCGGGCCCCCGACTGCCCGCCATCGGGTGCGCGGAGCCCGGGGCCCGCATCCGCTGGGCCGCGATCTGGCGGGAGATCAGGATCTCCAGCAGGCACCACATGGTGCCGAACACCCCGAGCCCCATCGCGAGCAGAGCGGGCGTCAGCAGCCAACTGCCCGCGTACGAGGCCAAGGTCGCCACCACGACGCCCACCAGGGTGAAGGAGAGGCAGAGCACCGCCCGGACTGCGGCGGCGCGCACCTCGTCGGGCAGACGGCGGCGACGGCGGCGGCGTGGCACGGACATCGGACGACCCCCAGGCGCGTGGCGCGTGTTCGGTGGAGCAGGTGAAGCATACGGAACGGGCGCACACGAAACGCACCCCTTCGGCTCACTCTGCCCCGCCGAACCAGGACTATGCGTCCGAAACCTCCGAACTGCCATCAAATCGTGTCATCCTGGCGGGTCGAGCCCCCCCGGCTCAGTCCAACTGGAGGTTGAGCTCCTCCAGCGCGCCGGTCACGATCGTGCGCATCGCCCGCTCGGCGTGGCCGGCGTCCTGGGCGCAGATCGCCTCCGCGACCTCGCGGTGCAGCCGGATCGCGTACGGCTCCGGCTGATCGGGCATCAGATGGTACTCGGTCCGGCCAGTGAGCACCGCCGCGACGGTGTCCCCGAGGTGGGCGAACATCTCGTTGCCGGAGGCGCGCAGCACCAGGGAGTGGAAGGCGATGTCGTGTTCGAGGAAGGCGTTCAGGTTGGCGGCCCGTGCGGTGACCGTCAGGTCCACGGCCAGCGAGCTGAGTGCGCGCCGGTCGTCGTCGCTCGCGTGGGTGGCGGCGAGCGCGGCCGCGGCCGGTTCGACGGCCACCCGCAGCGAGCCGAGCGAGCGCAGCTGGGCCGGGCGGTCGGCACCGGCCAGGCGCCAGCGGATCACCATCGGGTCGAAGACGTCCCAGAGGGACTTCGGCTGCACGGTGATCCCGACCCGCCGCCGGGACGCCACCATGCGCATCCCCTCCAGGATCCGCACCGCTTCCCGGACCACCGTCCGGGACACCCCGAAGCGGCCCTCCAGCTCCTCGCCGCGCAGTACTGCCCCCTCGGGGATCTCCCCCGACGCGATCGCCGGCCCGAGCTCGTCAAGCAGCCGCCCGGGCAGCCCCTGGATCTCCATCCGCCCAGCGTAGACGCCCGCCCCTTGGGTGCTCACGTCGCCCTGCGACCCAGACCACACCATAAAAGTATGACGATTTGGTTTCCGTCACTTGAATACGTCATATCTTTGAGGCGATAGTGGCGGCCAGGCAACGAAGGAGCACCACCCCATGGCTCTCAGCGTCGAGAACCACGACCTTCCGACGACCCCTCTCACCGTCGTGGTGATGGGCGTCTCGGGCGTCGGCAAGACCACCCTGGCCCGCATGCTGGCGGACCGCCTCGACCTCCCCTTCGCCGAGGCGGACGACTTCCACCCCGCGGCCAACATCGCCAAGATGTCCGAGGGAATCCCGCTGGACGACGAGGACCGCGCCCCCTGGCTGCGCGCCATCGGCGCCTGGCTCAAGGAGCGGACCGAGGCCGGCACCGGCGGTGTGGTCACCTGCTCGGCGCTGAAGCACCGCTATCGCGACACCCTGCGCGCGGCCTGCCCGGGTGCCTACTTCCTGCACCTCAGCGGTGGTCACGAGCTGGTCGAGGACCGGCTCAGCCACCGCACCGGCCACTTCATGCCGTCCTCGCTGCTCGACTCGCAGTACGCCGCCCTGGAACCCCTGGCGGCGGACGAGCGCGGCGGCGTCCTGGACGTCGGCCCGTCCCCCGAAGAACTCGTCGAGATGGCCGCGGCGCTGCTGCGGCCCGTCAATGGAGACCTCGCGTGAGCATTGCCCCCACCCTGCTGGCGGCCGCCCCACCGGTCCTGCCGCACACCAGCAGCGACTCCCAGCTGCTGATCGCGGTGCTGCTCAGCATCGGTGCGATCGTCGTACTGATTACCAAGCTGAAGCTGCACCCGTTCCTCGCCCTCACGCTCGGCTCCGGTCTGCTGGCCGCCGTCGCGGGTGCCCCCTTCGACAAGCTGCTCAGCAGCTTCTCCACGGGCTTCGGCTCCACCGTCGCCAGCGTCGGCCTGCTGATCGGCCTCGGCGCGATGCTCGGCAAGCTGCTCGCCGACTCCGGCGGCGCCAACATCATCGCCGACACCGTGCTCTCCCGCACCGGCAACAAGGCGCTGCCCTGGGCGATGGCGCTGATCGCGGCCGTGCTCGGCCTGCCGCTGTTCTTCGAGGTCGGCGTGGTCCTGCTGATCCCGATCGTGCTGCTGGTCGCCCGCCGCGGCAACGTGCCGCTGATGCGGGTCGGCATCCCGGCCCTGGCCGGACTGTCGGTGCTGCACGGCCTGGTGCCCCCGCACCCGGGCCCGCTGGTCGCCGTCGACGCGCTGAAGGCCGACCTCGGCATCACCCTGGCGCTCGGCCTGCTGATCGCCGTCCCGACCCTGATCATCGCCGGCCCGCTGTTCGCGCGGCTCGCCGAGCGCTGGGTCGGCCCGCTGGAGATCCCGGCGGCCACCGCGCCCGAGGAGACGACCAAGCACGACCGCACCCCGTCGTTCGCCGCGGTGCTGGCCACCATCCTGCTGCCCGTCGTGCTGATGCTCGGCAAGGCACTGGCCGACGTGGTCATCGACGACCCGAAGGCGCTCGGCCAGCGGGTGTTCGACTTCATCGGCTCCCCGCTGATCGCACTGCTCGCCGCGACCCTGCTCGGCATGGTGACCCTCGGCAAGGCGGCCGGCTTCGACAAGGCCCGGATCTCCGACACCGTCGGCAAGTCGCTCGGCCCGATCGCCGGCATCGTGTTCATCGTGGGCGCGGGCGGCGGCTTCAAGCAGACCCTGATCGACGTGGGCGTCGGCAACGCGGTGAGCGAGTGGTCCGGCAAGTGGCACATCTCGGCGCTGCTGCTGGGCTGGCTGATCGCCGTGCTGATCCGCCTGGCCACCGGCTCGGCGACGGTCGCCACGATCACCGCGGCCGGCATCGTCTCCCCGCTCGCCGCCGACATGTCCTCGACCCACGCGGCCCTGCTGGTGCTCGCGATCGGCGCCGGCTCGCTGTTCCTCTCGCACGTCAACGACGCCGGCTTCTGGCTGGTGAAGGAGTACTTCGGGATGAGCGTCGGGCAGACGCTGAAGTCCTGGTCGGTGATGGAGACGGTGATCTCGGTGGTCGCCATCGCCCTGATCATGCCGCTCAGCCTGATCATCTAGCGCGCCGGGCGAGCGGCCG
>NZ_JBSFWR010000142.1:0-18180 GCF_053594915.1 Kitasatospora sp. NPDC002543
TTTTTTTTTTTTGTTTTTTTTTTTTATTGTCTCTGTCTGTGCGGCGGGGGGGGGGGGGGGGCGCGGGGGGGGGGGCCGGGCCGGGGGGCCCCCCCCCCCCCCCCGGCCCGCCCCCGGCCCGTCGTCAGTGACGGGCTTCGTGCACCGAGCTCGCCTCCTGGATCTTCTTCCAGGACTTCGGCTCCACCGGCGGCTGCGCCCGGTCCGCGCCCGGCGCCAGTGCGGCGGCGGCCGCGGTGCCCGGGGCCACCGGCCCGACGGCGGGCTTGCTCGGGGTGAACAGCCAGGTGTTCAGCAGGTCGCCGAGCTTCTGGCCGGAGACCTTCTCCGCGTACGCCTGGAACTCCGGGATGGTCGCGTTGCCGTACCGCCGCTCGGTGGGCCAGCCCTTCAGGATCCGGAAGAACTTCTCGTCCCCGACGGCGTTGCGCAGCGCCTGGATGGCCACCGCGCCGCGGTAGTACACCGCGCCGGCGAACTGGTTCTCCTCCCCCGGGTCGCCCGGCTTGACGCTCCAGAACGGGTCGTCGGCCGGGCGGGAGGCGTAGATGTAGTCGGCCAGCTCCTGGGCGGTGCCCTCGTTCTCGTGCTCGGACCAGAGGAACTGCGAGTACTCGGCGAAGCCCTCGTTCAACCAGATGTCGCTCCAGCGGGAGAGCGAGACGCTGTCGCCGTACCACTGGTGCGCCAGCTCGTGCACGACGACGGAGACGTTGGAGCCCCGGGCGAACAGCCCGGGGCCGTAGGAGACCCGGGTCTGGGTCTCCAGGGCGCCACCGGAGTTGATGTTGGCGACATAGCCGCCGGCCGAACTGAACGGGTACTCCCCGAAGTAGCCGCTCAGCCAGTCCACCAGCTCACCGGTGCGCTCCACGCTCGCCCGCGCCGCGGCGGCGTTGTCGCCCAGGTCCTTGCTGTACGCGTTGTAGACCGGTATGCCGCCGGCCGTGGTGTCCTGGGTGATGTCGAACTTGCCGATCGCGAGGGTCGCCAGGTAGGTCGCCTGCGGCTTGTTCTCCCGCCAGCTGTACCGGGTCCAACCGGCCTGGGAAGAGGTGCCGGTCAGCACCCCGTTGCTGATCACCTGGGTGCCGTTCGGCACCTGCACCGAGACGTCGAAGGTGGCCTTGTCGCTCGGGTGGTCGTTGCTCGGGAACCACCACCCGGCCGACACCGGCTCACCGGACGCGACCGCGCCGTCCGGGGTGCGGCGCCAGGCGGTGTAGCCGCCGTACTTCTGCACGGTGGACGGCTTGTCCTTGTAGCGCACCACCACGGTGGCCTGGCTGCCCTTGGCGAGCGGCCGGGCGGGGGTGATCTCCAGTTCCTGGTCGCCGCTGGTCGCGAAGGTCGCGGGCCGGCCGTTGACCAGGACCTCGGAGACGTGCAACGTGAAGTCCAGGTTGAACCGGGAGAGGTCCTGGGTCGCCGTGGCGAGGATGGTCGTGGTGCCCTCCAGCTCGTCCGTGGCGGGCTGGTACTTCAGCCGGACGTCGTAGTGCGAGACGTCGTACCCGCCGTTGCCGAGGGTCGGGTAGTACGGGTCCCCGACGCCGTCCGCGCCGGGTTGGAAGCCGGATGCCGAGGCGGGGACGGCCAGGAACAGGCTCAGGGCACTGGCGGCGGAGACGATCAGCCTCTTGCGCACGTGGTCCTCCAGGGATCACCGGAACGATGGGGATTGAACCGATCCTTGTCCCGTCAACCGCGCCTCCACGCACCATTTGTGAGACCTTCATGAGAAGAAACGCGCCGAAATGAAGGCTTCGCGGCGGCGCCGCGAAGCCTTCATACCGATCGACCCGATATGTCGTCAGCTGTCGTGCTCATGAACGGCGTTGGTCTCCTGGATCTTCTTCCAGGACTTCGGCTCCACCGGCAGCTGCCCGTCGCCCCGGTCCGCACCCGCGCCGGGCGCCAACGCGGCCGAAGCGGCGGCCCCCGGCGGCACCGGCCCGACGGCCGGCTTGCCCGGGGTGAACAGCCAGGTGTTCAGCACGTCGCCGAGCTTCTTCCCGGAGACCTTCTCCGCGTACGCCTGGAACTCCGGGATGGTCGCGTTGCCGTACCGCCGCTCGGTCGGCCAGCCCTTCAGGATCCGGAAGAACTTCTCGTCCCCGACGGCGTTGCGCAGCGCCTGGACGGCGACCGCGCCGCGCTCGTACACCGCGCTGGAGAACTGGTCGTCCGGCCCCGGGTCACCCGGCTTGACGGTCCAGAACGGGTCGTCGGCCGGGTGCGAGGCGTAGACGTAGTCGGCCAGCTCCTGGGCGGTGCCCTCGTTCTCGTGCTCGGACCAGAGGAACTGCGCGTAGCGGGCGAAGCCCTCGTTCAGCCAGATGTCGCTCCAGCGGGAGAGCGAGACGCTGTCCCCGTACCACTGGTGGGCCAGCTCGTGCACGACGACCGAGGTGTTCGTCCCCTTGGCGAACTGCCGGGGGCTGTAGAAGATCCGGGTCTGGGTCTCCAGGGCGTACCCGGTCGGCACGTTGGGGACGTAGCCGCCGACCGAGCTGAACGGGTACTCCCCGAAGTAGCCGCTCAGCCAGTCCACCAGCTCACCGGTGCGCTCCACGCTCGCCCGCGCCGCGTCCGCGTTCTCGCCCAGGTCCTTGCTGTAGGCGTTGTAGATCGGCAGCCCGCTCGGTGTGGTGTCCCGGGTGACGTCGAACTTGCCGACCGCCAGCGTGGCCAGGTACGTCGCCTGAGGCTTGTTCTCCCGCCAGCTGTAGCGGGTCCACCCGGCCTGGGAGGAGGTGCCGGTCAGCACGCCGTTGCTGATCGCCTGGGTGCCGTCCGGGACCAGCACCGAGACGTCGAAGGTGGCCTTGTCGCTCGGGTGGTCGTTGCTGGGGAACCACCACCAGGCCGCCTCGGGCTCGTTGGCCGCGATCCCGCCGTCCGGGGTGCGGTGCCAGCTGGTGAAGCCGTACTTCTTCACGGTGGACGGCACGCCCTTGTAGCGCACCACCACGGTGGCCTGGGCACCCTTGGCCAGCGGCCGGGCCGGGGTGATCTCCAGCTCCTGCTCGCCGCTGGTGGCGAACGCGGCCGGCCGGCCGTTGACCCGGACCTCGGAGACGTTCAGCGCGAAATCCAGGTTGAACCGGGAGAGGTCCTGGGTCGCCGTGGCGAGGATGGTCGTGGTGCCCTCCAGCTCGTCCGTGGCGGGCTGGTACTTCAACCGGATGTCGTAGTGCGAGACGCGGTACCCGCCGTTGCCGTAGGTCGGGTAGTAGGAGTCGCCGACCCCGGCCGCACCCGGCGTGAAGCCGGATGCCGAGGCGGGGACGGCCAGGAACAGGCTCAGGGCACTGGCGGCGGAGACGATCAGTCTCTTGCGCACGTGGTCCTCCAGGGATCACCGGAACGATTGGGTCGAACCGATCCTTGTCCCGGCAGCCCCGTCCCCACTCCCCGATTGTGAGATGTTCATGAAAAGAAACGCGCCGAAATGACGGCTTCGCAGCGGTGCCGCGAAGCCGTCACGCCCCCACACCCGCCCCGCCGGCCACCATCCGCCCCAGCAGACCCGCCCGGCCCACCCGTCGCTCAAGCCCCGAGCACCACCGGCGCCCGCACCAGCGAGCCGTACTCCGTCCACGACCCGTCGTAGTTCTTCACGTGCGGGTACCCGAGCAGCTCGGTGAGCGCGAACCAGGTGTGCGCGGACCGCTCTCCGATCCGGCAGTACGCGATCACCTCGCGCTCCGGCTCCACGCCCTTGCCCCCGTACAGCGCCCGCAGCTCCTCCGCCGAGCGGAAGGACCCGTCGTCGTTGGCCGCCTGCGACCAGGGGACGTTCACCGCGCCCGGGATGTGCCCGGGCACCTGCGCCTGCTCCTGCGGCAGGTGCGGGGGCGCGATCAGCTCGCCCCGGAACTCGGCCGGCGAGCGGACGTCCACCAGCACCGCGTCCGCCCCCGGCTTGGCGAACACCTCGGCCTTGGCCAGGACCTCGTCCCGCAGCGCCCGGAGCTCCGGGCGCTCGGGCCCGGCGAGCCGGTACCCGCTGTGCTGGTAGTCCATCACCTCACGGGTGAGCTCCCGCCCCTCCAGCTCCCACTTCTTGCGCCCGCCGTCCAGCAACCGCACCGGCCCGAAGCCGCGCAGCCGCAACAGCCAGTAGGCGTAGGCGGCGAACCAGTTGTTGTTGCCGCCGTAGAGCACCACGGTGGTGTCGTCCTCGACCCCGGCCGCCCGCAGCAGGTGCAGGACGCCGTCACGGTCGATGTAGTCCCGGCCGACCTGGCTGTGCAGATCGGTGGTCCAGTTCCAGCCGACCGCACCGGGGATGTGGTCCCGGTCGTAGGCCTCGGTGTCCTCGTCCACCTCGACGACCCGGATCGTCCCGTCGTCCAGGTGGTGGGCCAGCCATTCGGTGCGGACCAACGCCTCGGGGTGCGCGTAGCCGTTGCCGGTCATCCCAGGCCCTCCTTCGCTCTGCCCAGGTTGCGGCGCCCGACCACGGGCACGGCGAGGGCCGGCGACCGGGCCGGACAGTTCGAACCTACGCCGTCCGCCCGGCCCGGGCCACCCCGCGCTCCCTCGCCCTCGCTCAGGAGAAGACGACCGAGCGCAGCTTCAGCCGGTCGCCGAGCTTCTTCCCCGGGTTCATGGAGTAGAAGACGTCCCCCGCGCAGCCGAAGTCCAGGAAGACCGTGGCCGTGGAGCGGGTGAGGTTCTCCGGCGCGAAGCCCGGGTCGTCCTCCGTCGTCCACGGCAGGTCGATGCACTCGCCGCTCTGCGGATCCGCCAGGCCGGTGAGGACCCCGGGACCGACCTTGTAGAGGAAGTCGCCCGTCGCGGCGTTGGCGGAGAACGGAACCGCGAGGACGAGGGCGATGGCGCTGGCGGCGGCGAGCACGGCATTGCGGAGACGCATGGCTGAGGGCCTTTCAGGCGGCACCAGGAGGTACCGGGTTTATCGGTGCGAGATCACCCTAGAGGCCCAAAATCCGCAGAAACGGTTCTTCCATTCCACCCTTTCGGGTGGTTTAAGGGTTGAAGCCGCGACCCGCCGCCACCAGGGATCCCTCAGTTCGGCGGAGCCGTGAAGTAGTACCCCGAGTCGACCAGCACCGGCAGGTACGCCTTCAGTGCCGCCACCGTCTGGGAGCGGTCCCCGCCCCCGTCGTGGTTGAGCACGATCGACCCCGGCCGGACGTTCTTGAGGACCCGGTCGATGATCGCCGGGGTCCCCGGCCGGGCCCAGTCCCTCGGGTCCACCGACCAGGCCATGTTCCGCAGCCCGAGGTCGGCGGCCACCTTGAGCGAGGTCGGGGACCAGTCCCCGCCGGGCGCGCGGAACCAGGTGGGCTGCCGGCCGGTGGTCCGCTGCAGCAGGTCGGAGGTGCGCTCCAGCTCGTCCCGCACCTTGGCCTCGGACAGGTGCCGCAGGTCCGGGTGGGTCCAGGTGTGGTTGGCGATGTGGTGGCCCCGGTCCGCGATCTCCCGCACCAGGGCGGGGTGCTCCACCGCGTTCTCGCCGATCAGGAAGAACGTCGCCCTGATCCCGTACTGCTCGAACAGCGCCAGCACCGTCGGCGTGTGCCGGGGGTCCGGGCCGTCGTCGATGGTCAGCGCCACCACCTTCCGGTCCGGGTCCAGGTCGTACACCGGCTTGCTCTCCGACTCGGTGAGCACCCGGCGCACGGGCACCGCACTCGGTACGGCGCCCGAGGGGGCACCCGACGGCGGGGCCGGCGAGGGCACCGAGGACGGCGTGCCCGTCGGGGCCGCCGCCGCGGACGACGAGGAGGCGGACGGCGCGGCCCCCGGCCCGTCCGGTGCCCCCTCGGGCCCCGCCGGGGCGGACCCGGCGGCGCCGTCGGTCGACCCCGCCCCGGCGCCGCCCTCCCCGCCGCCCCAGGGGCTCCGGCATCCGGCGGCCGCTCCCAACAGGGACATTCCGGCCGCGACCAGCAACAATCTGCGCGAAGTAATCTGACGATCTGACAGCATTGTGAATGCTTCCCCCGGCCGTCACCGCCGCTCCCCGGCGGCAACTCCGACGGCCCCGATCACCACTCCGACGGCCCAGGAACGACCCCGATCCGGGCCCGCTCCGGACCCGACCCGACCCCGGGACGGCCCGACGGCGCCCGTCCGCACACCCCGCTTCCGAAGATCTTCCACCGATCTTCCCCGACCGGACGCTCCACCTCCCCTCCGGGCCGCTACGCTGTGCCTTCCCCAGTGTGATGATCTGCCATCAGAGGACGTGGCCATGACGACAAGTCAGGACTCCCCCCGCCAGGGCCAGCAGGACGACACCGCCCCCGAGCCCAGCCAGTGGGAACGTTTCGGCGTCGACACCTCCGCCCCGCACTCTGCGCGCGTGTACGACTACTGGCTGGGGGGGAAGACCAACTTCCCGCCGGACCGCGCCATGGGGCAGGCCATCGAGCAGGCCGTGCCGAGCGTCAAGGCGATGGCCAAGGCCAACCGGGCGTTCCAGGGCCGAGCCGTCCGCTACCTGGCCCAGGAGCACGGCATCCGCCAGTTCCTCGACCTCGGCACCGGCATCCCGACCTCGCCGAACACCCACGAGATCGCCGAGGCGGTCAGCCCAGGGACCCGGGTGGTCTACGTCGACAACGACCCGATCGTGCTCGCCCACGCCCGCGCGCTGATGGTCTCCAGCCCGGCCAGCCGCACCACCTACATCCACGCCGACCTGCGCAAGCCCGAGGAGCTGTTCGCCGACCCGGCGCTCACCTCCACCCTCGACCTCACCCGGCCCGTCGGCCTGCTGATGATCGCCGTGCTGATGCTGATCGCCGACGAGGACGACCCGTGGGGCCGGGTCGCCGCGCTGCGCGACGCGCTGCCGGCCGGCAGCTGCATCGCCCTGACCACCCCCACCCCGGACTTCGACCCGGAGTCGGTCGGCAAGGTCGCCGAGGCCGCCCGGGCCGGCGGGATGACCCTGGTGCCGCGCGGCTACGACGACGTGGTCCGCTTCTTCGACGGCTGGGAGCTGGTCGAGCCGGGCGTCGCCCCGGTGCTGGCCTGGCGCCCGGACGGCGAGCCGCCGGCCGACCCGAAGGCCGCCTACTACTGGGGCGGCGTCGCGATCAAGCGCTGACGATCGGGCGCTGACGATCGGGCGCCGAGACCGCCGAACGCCGGGTGGGCGCGGCCACGGGCCGTCCCACCCGGCGAGGATCCGCAGGACACGCCCCGTCGGCGTCACTTCAGCAGCCGCGACATCCGGCGGTCCGCCAGCGGCTTGCCACCGGTCTGGCAGGTCGGGCAGTACTGCAGCGAGGAGTCCGCGAAGGACACCTCGCGGATGGTGTCCCCGCAGACCGGGCAGGGCTGCCCGGTCCGGCCGTGCACCCGCAGACCGAGCTTCTTCTCCGCCTTCAGGTCCCCCGCCGCCAGCCCGCGCGAGCGCTCCACCGCCTCGCGCAGCGTGTCGCCGAGCGCCGCGTACAGCCGGGCCACCTCGTCCTCGGTCAGGTTCGCGGCCGTCTTGTACGGCGACATCCGGGCCGCGTGCAGCACCTCGTCCGAGTAGGCGTTGCCCACCCCGGCCAGCACGCTCTGGTCCCGGAGCACCCCTTTGAGCCGGCGCCGGTCGCCGCGCAGCAGCGCGGTGAAGTCCGCCAGGGTGAAGGCCGGGTCCAGCGGGTCCGGGCCGAGCCTGGCCACGCCCGGCACCTCGGCCGGGTCCCGCACCACGTGGACGGCGAGCCCCTTCTTCGAGCCGGCCTCGGTGAGGTCGAAGCCGTCCCCGGCCTCTCCCGCGAGCCGCAGCCGCAGCGCCAGCGGGTTGCGCGGGCTCGGTCGCGGCGGTTCGGCGGGCAGCGCCTCCTTCCAGCGCAGCCAGCCGGCCCGGGCCAGGTGGACCACCAGGTGCAGGCCCTCGGCCTCGATGTCCAGGAACTTGCCGCGCCTGGTCACCCGGCCGACCGTCCGCCCCTCCAGCGCCGTCACCGGCGGGTCGTACGTCTTCAGCGCGCTGATCGCCACCGGCTGGACCCTGGCGATCACCCGCCCGGTCAGCCGCTCGGACAGGAAGGCGCTCAGCGCCTCGACCTCGGGCAGCTCCGGCATGCGCCCAGTCTCCCCCGGCCCACCGCCGGGCGCGCGTCCGCACGAGCGCCCCCGTTGCCCGCCCCCACCCCGAGGCGCAGGCTGGAACGGAGGGAGGTGCCGCGCACCATGAGCACCCTTGAGGAACAGATCGACGTCGCCGTCCCCGTCCTCGCCGCCTGGGAGCAGCTGCACCGGGTGCACGAGTACCCGCAGTTCGTCGACGGCGTCCACAGCGCCCAGCCGCACGGCCGGAACCTCGCGCACCTCGGGGTGGAGATCGACGGCGCCGAGCGCTCCGTCGACGCCGAGATCACCGACCGCGGCCGGGGCCGGGTGATGGCCTGGCGCACGACGGACGCACCGCGGCTGCGCGGCGCGTTCGCGCTGCTGCCGCTCGACGCCGGGCACACCCGGGTGCAGATCCGGGTGGAGTACGACCCGGAGGCGGTGCACCGGGAGTTCGGCGGGCCGCGCGGTTTCGCCCAGGCCGGGGCGATCGAGCGGGCGGTGCGCGAGGACCTGGACCACTTCCGGGAGCTGGTCGAGGCACGGGTGAACACCGCCGAGGCCCGCCCGGAGCCGTCGCAGGCCCCCGGCCGGGCTTCCGGCCGGCACTCGTAAGCACCGGATAAGCGCAGCTCAGCGCGGGTGGTGAGGCTCTTCACAGCTCGCCGCCCGGCAGACCGTTCCACTTTCAACCTGTGGCAGACTCGGGTGCCATGGACATCGGCCCGGTCACCAGGACGCTCCGCGCGGCGGTCTTCGCCGCGCTGGTCGTGCTGCTCGCCGGGCTCGGCCAGGTGCTGGTCACCGGCCGCGCGCTGCCCGTCGGCCCGATGCTGCTGGCTTCGGCCGCCGTCTTCGGGGTGGCCTACGCGCTGGCCGGCCGCGAGCGCGGCTACCCGGCGGTCGCCGCGGTGTTCCTGCCGCTGGAGCTGTCCGCCGGCGCGCTGTTCGACCTCGCGCAGAGCACCTGTCCCTCACTGCCGCCCGGTGCCGGGCACGGCCTCCAGCCGCTGCTGTGCGGCGGGGGCTCGCTCGGCGGTTTCCTGCTCGGCCACGGCGTCTCCGCCCGGACCGGTGTGCTGCTGCTCCTGCTGCTGCACACGGTGATCGCGCTGGCCGGCGCCTTCTGGCTGCGCCGGGCGGACGCCGCGCTGTGCTGTCTGGCCGGGGCCGTCCGGATGCTGGGCGAGTTCCTGCACCGCCACCTGCCGGCCGCCGCCCGCTGGCTGCGGCTGCTGGCCGCCCCGCTGCCCGCCCGTCCACCGGCGCGGGTGCCGTTCCCCCGGGCCAGCCGCGTGCTGGTCCCCGCCGAGGACGTCGTCGTCCGTCCGGCCGTCCGGCGCGGTCCGCCGGTGTTCGCCCTGGCCGCCTGAGCGTCGGCGCTCCCGCCCGCTCGGCCGGCTGTTCTCTCCCCCGCGCCGCAGGCCCCGGCCTGCCGTGCCTTCCCGTACGCCCGAGAGCACAGGACGACACCCCATGAGCAACGCCCGCAAGACCGACAAGAAGACCTCCGCCACCGACCGCATGCGCGCCGCCCGCGTCCGGGCCGAGCGCTCCGACCGGATCCGCCGCCGGGTGGTGGTCGGCGGCGCGTCCGCCGCCGTGCTCGCCCTGGCGGCGGGCGTGGCCTTCGCCGTCGGCGGCTCCTCCGGCTCCGGTTCGAACGCGGCGAACGGCCCGCTGGTCGTGCCGGCCAACGCGAGCGGCGCCGACGGCACCGTGATCACCTACGGCAAGGCCGACGCCCCGCACACCCTGGAGGTCTACGAGGACTTCCGCTGCCCGTTCTGCGAGCAGCTGGAGACCACCACCGGCAAGGCGATCCAGCAGCTCGCCGACGAGGGCACGTACAAGGTCGAGTACCACCTGGCGACGTTCCTGGACAACAACCTCGGTGGCAAGGGCTCGCGCACCGCGCTCGCCGCGGCCGGCGCCGCGCTGAACGAGGGCGTCGACAAGTTCAAGGCGTTCCACGACGTGCTGTACGCCAACCAGCCGGACGAGCGCAGCGACGCCTTCGGCGACGTCAACCACATCCTGGACCTGGCCGGCCAGGTGCCCGGCCTGAAGACCGACGGCTTCGTCAAGGCCGTCCAGGACGGCACCTACGCGCCGTGGGCGGCCAAGGTCAACCAGGAGTTCAACAAGAGCGACGTCACCGGCACCCCGACCGTCAAGCTGGACGGCAGGAAGCTGGACGTCCTCACCAACGGCAAGGCCGTCTCCCCCGAGCAGTTCACCGCGATGGTCAAGCAGGTGACCGGATGACGGCCGGCGCCCCCGCCGTACGGCCCGCTTACGGCGCGGGCCGCCCGTTCGCCTGGCTGCTGCTGATCGGCGGCGCGGTCGGCCTGTTCGCCTCGACGGTCCTCACCCTGGACAAGATCCGGCTGCTGGAGGACCCGTCCTACGTCCCCAACTGCAACATCAACCCGATCATCAGCTGCGGCTCGATCATGCGCAGCGCGCAGGCGGAGGCCTTCGGCTTCCCCAATTCGCTGATCGGGCTGGTCGCCTTCGGGGTGGTCGTCGCGGTGGGTGCCGGGCTGCTCGCGGGCGCGGAGTTCCGGCGCTGGTTCTGGCTCGGGCTGCAGGCCGGGACGGTGTTCGGGGCCGGCTTCGTGACCTGGCTGATGTACCAGGCGCTGTACCGGATCGGCGCGCTCTGCCCGTACTGCATGGTGGTGTGGGCCTCGGTGATCCCGCTGTTCTGGTACACCACGCTGCACAACCTGCGGTCGGGCGTGATCCCGGTGGGCCCGCGGCTGCGGGTGGCCGTCCGGGAGGCGGCCCGCTACCACTGGGTCGTCCCGGCCCTGTGGTACGCGGTGATCGCGCTGCTGATCCTCAACCGGTTCTGGTACTACTGGAGCACCCTGATCTGATCCCCGTCCGCCGCTCTGTCCGCCGCCCCGTCCGCTCCCGGCGGGAGGGCGGCGGACCGTCCCCCGTGGGGGTGCCATGCGTCGCAGGATCGTCCTCTTCGTCTCGGTGTCGGTCGACGGCTACTTCGAGGGCCCGGACCACGACCTCGGATGGAACCTCGTCGACGACGAGGTGCACGCCCACTTCAACCGGGTGCTCGCCCGGATGGGTGGTTTCGTCTCCGGCCGGGTGACGCACGAGCTGATGGCCTCCTTCTGGCCCACCGCCGACCAGGCCCCTGACGCCGACGCCACGACGACCGAGTTCGCGGGCATCTGGCGCGACATGCCGAAGACGGTCTTCTCCCGCACCCTCGACCACGCCGACTGGAACACCACCGTCGTCCGCGAGGTCACCCCGGAATCGGTCGCCGCGCTCACCGCCGGCCCCGGCGGCGACCTCGCCCTCAGCGGCGCGAACCTGGTCGAGTCCTTCCTCGCCGGGGACTTCGTCGACGAGTTCCGCTTCTACGTCCACCCCGTCGTCCTCGGCCGCGGCACCCTCTTCTTCCGCCCCGCCGACCACCCCGTGCCGCTCGTCCTCAAGGACACCCACCGCTTCACCAACGGCGTCACCCTGCTCCACTACGAGCGCGGCGGCCCGTCACCCCTGGACGGGTGACGGGCCGCCGTCGCACTCGGGCGCGTCAGAACGTGTACGCCGCGACCTCGGCGAGGAGCTCGGCGCGGCGCTCCTCGGTGATGAAGGAGGCGCGGAAGGAGTTGGCGGCCAGGCGGCGCAGGGTCTCCTGGTCGAGGGCGAGGGCCTCGCGCACGGCCCGGAAGTTGTCCTCCACGTAGCCGCCGAAGTACGCCGGGTCGTCGGAGTTGACGGTGACCAGCAGGCCGGCCTCCAGCATCTCGCCCAGCGGGTGGTCGGCGAGGGTCTCGATGCAGCGCAGCCGCACGTTGGAGAGCGGGCAGAGGGTCAGCGGGACCTGCTCGCGCACCAGGCGGGCGACCAGTTCGCCGTCCTCCAGGCAGCGCAGCCCGTGGTCGATCCGCTCGACGCCGAGGACGTCCAGCGCCTCGGTGATGTACGAGGCCGGGCCCTCCTCGCCCGCGTGGGCGACCCGGCGCAGCCCGGCCTCGGCGGCCCGGCGGTACACCTCGCGGAACTTCACCGGCGGGTGGCCGACCTCGGCGGAGTCCAGGCCGATGCCGGCGATCCGGTCGAAGTGGGGGCGGGCGGCCTCGAAGGTCTCCAGCGCGGACTCGGCGGACTCGTCCCGCAGGAAGCACATGATCAGCTGGGTGCTGATGCCGTGCCGCTCCTCGCTGCGCTCCAGCGCCCGGGTCAGCCCGTCGACGACCACGCCCAGCGGCACCCCGCGGGCGGTGTGGGCCTGCGGGTCGAAGAAGATCTCCGCGTGGCGGACGCCCTGCTCGGCGGCCCGGGCCAGGTAGGCGTCGGCGAGGTCGGCGAAGTCGTCCTCGGTGCGCAGCACGGCCATCAGCGCGTAGTAGAGGTCGAGGAAGGACTGGAGGTCGCTGAAGGAGTAGGCCTCGCGCAGCGCCGCGGTGTCGGCGTACGGCAGCTCGACGCCGTTGCGGGCGGCGAGCTCGAAGGCGAGTTCGGGCTCCAGGGTGCCTTCGATGTGCAGGTGGAGTTCGGCCTTGGGAAGCGGCATGTGCGATCTGTCCAGCGGTAGCGGGCGGTCCTGAAAGGAACGGAAGGATCCATCCTATGAGCTGCCCGGTGTCGGTGGCCTGGCGGGCGGCTCCCGTGGGGTGCGCGGCGCGGGCGCGGCGCGGGGACCGCCGCACGATCGACCGGGTGCACCCGCGGCGCTCCGCGGGCACCCTGGAGGAGGGGACTTCCGCCGAGGAGGCACCGAGATGCGGCACGCCGAAGACCCGCACATCCGGCCCGCGGGCATCTCCCCGCACGCCCTGGGCAACGACACGCTCCTGCACGAGCTGGAGCAGCTGCACCGCACGCGCCACGAGACCTTCCTGTACGGCTCGGAGGAGGCACTGAAGCGGCACACCCTGCGCACCGGGGAGCTGGAGGCCGAGTACCTGCACCGCTTCCCCGGGCGGCAGGTCACCGCCGCGCGGACCAGGGCCGGGGCCCGGGCCCGGGAGGCCGCCGCCCGCGTGGAGTCCCTGCCCGAGTGAGGCCCCGCCGCCCGGGTGCGGTCCCCGCCCGGGTGAGGGAGCGGAGCACGCGCCCGCCGGGACACGCCGGGCGCGCGGTGGTGTGCCCGGGGCGGGGCGGTCGGGGAGGGTGTGAGGGCAGACGCACCGGACCCCGACCCGACCTGGGAGCCCCGCATGCCCATCGCCAGCGTCAACCCCGCCACCGGCGAGACCCTCCGGACCTTCGAACCGCTCGACGCTGCCGGGATCGAACGGCGGCTGGCCCGCGCCGAGGCCGCCTTCCACGGCTACCGCGGCACCTCCTTCGCCTCCCGCGCCGCACTGCTGCACCGCGCCGCCGACCTGCTGGACCGGGACCAGGAGACGGTCGCCCGCACCATGACCGAGGAGATGGGCAAGCCGCTCGTCGCCGCCCGCGCCGAGGCCGCCAAGTGCGCGAAGGCGATGCGCTGGTACGCGGACAACGCCGAGGCCCTGCTCGCCGACGAGCACCCCGCCCCGGCCGACGTCGCCGACTCCGGCGCCGCCCGCGCCTACGTCCGCTACCGGCCGCTCGGCCCGGTCCTCGCCGTCATGCCCTGGAACTTCCCGTTCTGGCAGGTCGTGCGGTTCGCCGCGCCGGCCCTGATGGCCGGGAACGTCGGCCTGCTCAAGCACGCGTCCAACGTGCCGCGCACCGCGCTGGCGCTGGAGGAGCTGTTCCAGCGGGCCGGGTTCCCGGAGGGCTGCTTCCAGACCCTGCTGATCGGCTCGGGCGCGGTCGAGGGCGTGATCCGGGACCGCCGGGTCGTCGCCGTCACCCTCACCGGCAGCGAGCCGGCCGGGCGGTCGGTCGCGGCCATCGCGGCGGACGAGGTGAAGAAGGCCGTCCTGGAGCTGGGCGGCAGCGACCCGTTCGTCGTCCTGCCGAGCGCGGACCTGGACGCGGCGGTGCGCACCGCCGTCCGGGCCCGGGTGCAGAACAACGGCCAGTCCTGCATCGCCGCCAAGCGCTTCATCGTGCACACCGACGTGTACGACCGCTTCACCGCCGCCTTCACCGAGGCGATGCGGGCGCTGCGGATCGGCGACCCGATGGACGAGGGCACCGACGTCGGCCCGCTGGCCAGCCGCCAGGGCCGGGACGACCTGGAGGAGCTGGTCGAGGACGCCCGCACCCGCGGCGCCCGGGTGGAGTGCGGCGGCGGGCGCCCGGAGGGCTGGGACACCGGCTGGTTCTTCGAGCCGACGGTGCTGACCGGCATCACCCCGGCGATGCGGATCCACCAGGAGGAGACCTTCGGCCCGGTCGCCACCGTCTACCGGGTGGCCGACCTGGACGAGGCGGTGGCGCTCGCCAACGACACCCCCTTCGGGCTCAGCGCCAACGTCTGGACCACCGACGAGGCCGAGCGGGAGCGCTTCGTCCGGGACATCCAGGCCGGCGGGGTGTTCTTCAACGGGATGACGGCCTCGCACCCGGCGCTGCCGTTCGGGGGCGTCAAGCGCTCGGGGTTCGGGCGGGAGCTGTCCGGGCACGGGATCCGGGAGTTCTGCAACGTCACCACGGTGTGGATCGGCTGAGCCCTCCCGGCCCCGGGCTCCCCGCCCGCCGGCCCGGGAGCCGTCCCGGCGCCCCGGGCCGGTTGCGGCCGGGTCAGGAGGCCATCCGGTGCCGGCCCGGCCCCGGGGTCATCCAGCGGGCGACCACGCCGCCCATGGCGATGACCGTCAGGCCCCAGAAGATCGCCATCGGCACCAGCACCGGCAGCAGGCTCACCTGGACGGCGACCATGGCGAGACCGATCGACAGCGCGATCATGAACGTCACCACGGTGGGGCTGAGACTGAGCAGCCAGTGCCAGACCCGGTGCCCGAAACCCCGGTTCCGCCGGGCTTCGGGCGCGGCCTCGGCCCGGGCGTCGATTTCCTGGTAGGTCAGCAGGTCCATCGGGATCGCCTCCAGTGCTGGTCGGCTGGACGGGGGGAGCCTGGCCCGGAAGGGTCAGGACGCCTTGCGGGGGGACTTCCGGGTGGTGGTCTTCCTCGCCGCCGCGCTCCCGGCGGTCCGCTTGGCGGAGGACTTCCCGGTCGTGCCTCCGGCCGGCTTCGGGGCGGCCTTCGCGGTGGTCTTCTTCGCCGGGGCGCGCTTGCGCGGGGCGGGCTCCTCCCCCTCGGTGTCCCCGGCGCCGCCCGTCCCGGCGCCGCCGTGCCCTCCCTTGGCCTGCTTGAGGCTGCTGCGCAGCGCCTCCATCAGGTCGATCACGTTGTCCGGCGCCTCGCCCGGCTCCTCCTCGTGCGGGACCTCCACGCCCTCCAGCCGCGCGGTGATCACCTGCTGCAGCGCCTGCTGGTAGTCGTCGTGCAGCTGGGAGAGGTCGAAGTCCTCGGAGAGGGTGTCCATCAGCGACCGCGCCATCTTGAGTTCCTGCGGCCGGACGGTGACGTCCTCCTCGGGCGCGATGCCGGACACCGGCCGGACCTCGTCGGGCCAGATGCAGGTCTGGAGCACCAGGGTGTTGTCGTGCACCCGCAGCACCGCGGGCGACTCCCGGGTGCGCAGCGCGATCTTGGTGACGGCGATCTGCCCGGACTCGGTGAGCGCGTCGCGCAGCAGCGCGTACGGCTTGGCGGCGGCCTTGTCGGCGACGCCCACGTAGTAGGCCTTGGAGAACATCAGCGGGTCGATCTCGCCCTCGTCCACGAAGGCCAGCACGTCGATGATCTTCTTGCTGGGCAGCGGCAGGTCGGCGAGGTCCTCGTCGGAGAGCGTGACGGTCCGCCCGTCGGGGGACTCGTACCCCTTGGCGATCTCCGCGTACGGGACTTCCTTCTCCTCCCGCTCGCAGTACCGCTTCATCCGCACCCGTCCGCCGTCCTTCGCGTGCACCTGGTGCAGCGGGACGTCGTGCTCCTGGGTCGCGGAGTACAGGTGGACGGGGATGCTGACCAGCCCGAAGCTGATCGTCCCCTTCCAGGTGGTCTGCATGGGGTCGCTCCTGACCGGCGCGCGCCGGGAGCCGGCCGGCGCCGAGAACGCTCGGGATGCGCCTTCGACATGTCCCGAGAGTCCCACTCTGCCCGGATTTGCGAGGATCGGCCACACCGCGCCGACAATGGGCCGAGGAGGTCGATGCGGATGACCACCCGGAGCCGGCGGGACCGGCGGGACCGGCAGGACCCGCACCGGGCGCCACCGCCCGAGCGGTACGGCTACCTGGTGACGTACGCGGTGCGGGGCGAGCCCGGCGCACGACGCGCGGAGGTGACCGTCCTGCCCGGATACTCGCAGGAGGAGGACATCCCCCGGATCCTGGCCGCCCGACTGACCGGGCGGCCGGCGGACGAGGCCTCGATCACCGTCCTCGACGTGCGGCCGATCTGACCGCCCACCCACGGGCGATTTGAGCCCCAACAGAGCTTGGCGACCTTCCCGAATGCTGACAATGCGTCAGATTTGAGGTTTCCATGCCACCTTTCCACCCACCCCGACCAGGCCTTTTGCGTCCGTTGAGCGAACAGTTACCAAAAGATTGTTCCGATCATCGGTACGTAGAAGTTAGGTTGCGACGCAATGCGCGGGCCAGTCCCCCCACCCTCCGGCACGACGAGTCGAGGGTCACACCGCGCTGGAAAGGCACAGGGTCCCTAGATGAGTGCGGACACCACCAAGCCCACGACGGCCACCAAGGTCCCCCACCAGCCGACGCCGATCGGACACGGCGGCGACGGCAACCTGAAGGCCGGGCTCAAGAACCGCCACCTGTCGATGATCGCCATCGGCGGAGTGATCGGCGCCGGCCTCTTCGTCGGCTCCGGCGCGGGCATCGCGACCACCGGTCCGGGCATCCTGCTCTCCTACGCCATGGCCGGCGTGCTGGTCGTCCTGGTGATGCGGATGCTCGGCGAGATGGCCGCGGCCGACCCGCAGAGCGGCTCGTTCTCGGCCTACGCCGACCGTGCGCTCGGCCGCTGGGCCGGGTTCTCCATCGGCTGGCTGTACTGGTTCTTCTGGGTCGTGGTGCTCGCGGTCGAGGCGACCGCCGGCGCGAAGATCCTCAACAACTGGGTGCCGGGCGTGCCCCAGTGGGGCTGGGCGCTGATCGTGATGGGCGTCCTGACCGCCACCAACCTCTTCTCGGTGGCCTCCTACGGCGAGTTCGAGTTCTGGTTCGCCGGCATCAAGGTGGTCGCGATCGCCGCGTTCCTGGTGGTCGGCACCCTCGCCGCCTTCGGCCTGCTGCCGGGCACCCACGCGGTCGGCACCAGCAACCTCACCGGCCACGGCGGCTTCCTGCCGCACGGGGTGGGAGCGGTGTTCACCGGAATGCTCACCGTGGTCTTCGCCTTCATGGGCAGCGAGATCGTCACCCTGGCCGCCGGTGAGTCGGAGGACCCGGAGAAGGCGGTCTCCAAGGCCACCAACAGCGTCATCTGGCGGATCGGGATCTTCTACCTGGGCTCGATCCTGCTGGTGGTCACCCTGCTGCCATGGGACTCCGCCGACGTCAAGGCCAGCCCGTACGTGGCGGTGCTGGACCACATCGGCATCCCGGGCGCCGGCCAGGTGATGGACGTGATCGTGCTGACGGCCGTGCTGTCCTGCCTCAACTCCGGGATGTACACCGCCTCCCGGATGGCCTTCTCACTGGGCCAGCGCGGGGACGCCCCCAAGTCCTTCGCCACGGTGACCTCGCGCGGCGTGCCGCGGGTGGCGATCCTCTCCTCGGTGGTCTTCGGCTTCGTCGCGGTCTTCTTCAACTACACCTCGCCGGACACCGTGTTCGCGTTCCTGCTGAACTCCTCCGGTGCCGTCGCGCTCTTCGTCTGGCTGGTCATCTGCGCCACCCAGCTGAAGATGCGCAGGATCATCGAGCGCGAGATGCCCGAGCGGCACACCGTCCGGATGTGGCTGTACCCGTACCTGACCTGGACGGCCATGGGCATGATCGGGTTCGTCATGGCGTACATGTTCACCGACGCCGACGGGCGCAAGCAGATGTACCTGTCGCTGGTCGCCGCAGCCATCGTGCTGGCGGCCTCGGCCGTGGTGGGCCGACGGCGGCGGGCCGCAGTGGCGGCGGGCTCCTGACCCGTCCGCCCCGCGCGGGAACGCCGGGCC